>JANXSY010000047.1 GCA_025356435.1 Isosphaeraceae bacterium
GTGAAGGATCGTCGCATGAAGGTCGTGAACATGAACCTTGTCTTCGACTGCCGCGAACCCGAGTTCGTCGGTCTTGCCATGAACGTGGCCCCCCTTCACGCCTCCGCCCGCCATCCACATGCTGAAGCCATAATGATTGTGGTCACGACCGCTGAGCGCGGGCAACTCGGCGACGGGCGTCCGGCCGAACTCGCCTCCCCAGATCACGAGCGTGGTCTCGAACAGGCCGAGGCGTTTCAGGTCAGTCAGGAAGGCAGCGATTGGCCGGTCCCAATCCTTGGCGAGCGACCTGTGGCCCGCTTCGAGGCCGTCGTGGTTGTCCCAGGGCTGGCCCGCACCGCTCCAGACCTGGACGAAGCGGACGCCACGCTCGACGAGTCGGCGGGCGACGATCAGCTGGCGGGCGATCGTGCCGTCTCCGTAGGCTTTGCGAGTTGACTCGGGCTCGCGGGTCACGTCGAAGGCCTCTGACGCCTCGGACTGCATCCGATAGGCAAGCTCAAAGGACTGGATGCGAGATTCGAGCTGGGGGTCGTGCGGATGCTTTTCGCGATGGATCTCGCTGAGGCGGCGGGCGAGGTCTAGCTGTTTGCGCTGAAGGTCGAGCGGGAGGGACTCGTTGCGAAGATTCTCGATCAGCTTGCGGACGTCCGACTCGGCGGTGTTGATGTAAGTCCCCTGGAACGCGCCGGGCAGAAAGGCCGACCGCCAGTTCTGGGTGGCGGTGATCGGATAACCGCCGGGACACATGGCGATAAATCCGGGCAGGTTCTGATTCTCCGATCCAAGGCCGTAAGTGACCCATGAGCCCATGCTCGGGCGATTGAGCCGGCCGTCTCCGCAGTTCATCAGCATCAGTGACGGCTCATGGTTGGGCACGTCGGCCTGCATTGAGCGGATAATGCACATGTCATCGACGTGGGCGGCCGTGAGGGCGAAGAGTTCGCTGACCTCAATACCGCTCTCGCCATACTTTTTGAACGTAAACGGCGACCGCATCGCCGCGCCGGTCTTGCGCTCGGTGCGGAAGTTGGGGCCGGGCGTGGGTTTGCCGTGATACTTGTCGAGCAGCGGCTTGGGGTCGAACGTATCGACCTGTGACGGCCCACCGTTCATGAACAGGTGCACGACCTGCTTCGCCTTGCCCGCGAACTGCGGGGGCCGGGGCGCGAGCGGATTCGTCGAGGCCCCCCCTGCCCTTGCGGCCTCGTCGGCCGTCAGTCCCGCCAGCCCGAGCAGGCCGAGGCCCATCCCCCCTCGACGGAGCAGGTCGCGACGCGAGAGCGACGGGTCGAAGGGTACAGACATGGGCCGGTTCCTCAATCGATGAAGGCGAACTCGTTGCCTAGCATCAGGGCCTGGATCGACCGATGCCAGTCGGCCTCGACCGGCTTCGGCCCGAGATATTCGAGCAGAATTGTCAGCTCATGACGGTCGGGCGCGCGGCCGAAGAGAATCTCGTATACTCGTGTCAGCCTGCGTTCGACGCTCGGCATCGCCTGCACGTCGGGCCGCTTCCAGAGGGCGAGGGCCGACTCACGCATCAGTGGATGATTCATAAAGAACAGAGCCTGCGGAGGGACGGTCGTCTCGACCCGACCCGGTGCGCTGGCGTTCGGGTCAGGAAAGTCGAACGTCCGATAGATGCCGTAGAGGTTGAGACGATCGATCGAGCCATAGAGCGTGCGACGGCGTGATTTCGATCCCAGGAGGTCGCCCACCGACGGGCCTCCTATCGACGGATCGAGTTGACCTGATGTGGCGAGCAGGAAGTCGCGAGTCGCTTCCCAGTCGAGCCGACGCCGATTCATCCGGGCGTAAAGCCGGTTCGAGGGATCGACGCGACGGGCCTCGGGATGGTCATCGCTCGACTGTCGGTAGGCGGCCGAAAGTAGGAGTTTGCGATGCAGCGCCTTGATCGACCAGCCGTCTGCGATGAAAGTCGAGGCGAGGTGGTCGAGCAATTCGGGATGACTCGGCGGGTCGCTCCGCGAGCCGAAATCGCTGGGCGTGGCGACGAGCGGGGTGCCGAAGTGGACCATCCAGACGCGATTCACGAAGACCCGCGCCGTGAGCGGATTGTCACGGTCGATGATCGCCTTCGCGAGTTCGAGCCGCCCGCTGCCTTGTGTGAAAGGTTGTGGATTGATCGCAGAGAGGAAGTGCCGTGAGACTGCCGGGCCGGGGGTGCTCGCGTTGCCTCGCAGGAGAATTCGCGGCTCGATCGGTCGGGATCGGTCAAGGAGCACCATCGCCCTCGGGGGGGCACCGGGACCGCCCGATCTCCACGTCTCGACGGCCTGCGTCAGCGCGTTGAGTGTGGCCTGAGACGCGCGATCGGGCACGAGTGCGAGGGTGTCGAGCGCGGTCCGGGGCGGGTTGACGGGGCTCTCGCGACCGCCGAGCACGGTGGCGAGGTCATCGAGGCCCTCGACCGGCAAGGGACGGGGCAGAGTGCCGTTGAGCCTGTCGCGCTCGGCCGACTCGCGAGCGATCGCATCGGCGTTCCTGAGCAGCCGCCCATAGAGCGAGGCGAGGTCTTCGAGACGAGCGGGCGGCGTTGATCGCAGCGATTGAACGATGAGCGGATTGACCGGCTTCCGGGCTCGGTCGAGATCGGCGAGGGCTGCCTTCGCCCGCGCGGAGAAGTTGGCGACGGGGAGGTCGGCGAGGGCGTTCCAGACGGTAAAGACCGGGTCATTCTCCCTGCGCGACCGATCGAGCAAGGCCCGCCATCGGCCGATCATCACGGGGTTGAGGTCGTTTGTGTCAGAAATGAGCATAAACTCATCGGTTTTTGGCGTCGACCTTGCCGCCTGCGCTGCAAGGAGATAGTCGGCGGCCCGCGCCTTGGTCGCGGCGATGAGTCGGTCGTATTTCGCCGCGTAAAATTCGTCGAGGGCCGCTTCCCGCTTCGTCAACTCGGCCTCGAAACTTCGATAGGCATCGGTTGCGGGAGGAGGCACGAAAAGGGGCGGGACGACGGGCTCGACGGACGAGGCGAAGACGCCGTAGAGCGCGTAATAGTCGGCGATGGGGATCGGGTCGAACTTGTGGTCGTGACAGCGGGCACAGGTGACGGTCAGGCCCATCAGCCCTCGTGTCGTGACGTCGATCCGGTCATCAATAATGTCGTGTGCATTGTTCATGAACCGGCTGCCGACCGTAAGGAAGCCGAGCGCAGTGAGCGGTCGCTTGTCGATGCCGAGGGGCAATCGGTCGGCCGCGAGTTGTTCGAGGAGGAAGCGATCGTAAGGGAGGTCGGCATTGAAGGCGCGGACGACGTAATCGCGATAGGTATAGGCCCAGGGATAGGCAGCGTCTTCGCTGAGGGTATATCCCTTCGTATCGGCATATCGGGCCAGGTCGAGCCAGTGCCGCGCCCATCGCTCGCCATAATGCGGGGAGATGAGCAGTCGGTCAACCACCCTGCGATCGGCGTCGGGAGAGTTGTCGAGTTCGTAGTCGGAAACCTCTTCAGGGGTCGGAGGCAGGCCGATGAGTCCATAAGTCCACCGGCGGATCATCGTCCGGCGATCGGCGGGCGGAGACGGCTTGAGGCCCGCCTGGTCGAGCTTCGCGAGCAAGAATCGGTCGATCGACGTGCGCGGCCAATCCGGATTCGAGACGTGAGGTTGTGACGGCTTCTGGATTGGTCTCAAGGCCCACGGCCGTTCGGAGTGCGCTGGGGGCCTGGTCTCGGACGCCTCGGGCCACGGTAGGCCCATCTTCACCCAAGATTTGAGGTCGTCGATCGCCGCTTCGTCGAGCCTTCCCTTGGGAGGCATTTTCGTCTCGGTCGCATAGCCCACGGCCTCGATGAGCGGGCTGGCGTCGGGGTCGCCCACGACGACGACTGGCCCGTTGTCCCCACCCCGGAGCAGGCCCTCACGCGAGTCGAGCCGGAGCCCTCCCTTCTGGGCCTTGGGTCCGTGGCACGCGACGCAGTGCCCGACCAGCAGCGGCCGGACCTTCCGTTCGAAGAAGTCGACCCCCTCACCGCCTGCGGACGCCGGGCGCTGACCCGTCAGGCAGGCCGAGACGATCGTCAGGAAGAGTGCGACGGATCGGGTCATGAGGCTGTGATTGACCGAGGGATGACAAACACTGTATATCAATTATTATACGTTTTTGAGAGGCGGAAGACAATCGATTGATCACGCGCAGGAGGATTGTGGAGTGAGCACCCTCTGGGCGATCTCGGGTGGTACTGACCCTCGAACCGGTGAGGGGTGACCTCCGTATGTGTGGTCTGCCCTCGTGTCGCCGCAACTCCCCGGTTCGAGAACCATGGCCACCCGATTCAACGTCAGTGTGCCGGCACGGTCGCAACGACCGGAAGCTTAGTCGTATCGACCGCTTCCGGCAGGCCCGCGAAACGACGGGCGCGGTCTTCGAGGATGACTTCGGCCGCGCGCTGCCTGGTGGTGACGCCCGGCTGCGGGAAGAGGCCGCCCCCGAGGATCAGCGTGGCGAGCGTGAGAACGGCGATCCGCTCTCGCATGCCGATCTGGAGCGAGACGGTCGAGACGTGCCGCGCGCCGGTGAAGAGGTAGAAATAGGCCCGCACGACGGCGATCCCGTTGAGCGCGGCAGCGACGACCACGCAGAAGCCGACGAAGGGGTTCAGTTCGACCGCGCTGTCGACAAGCAGCTCAGTTGAGATGAAGCCGAGGGTCGCGGGGAAGCCGACGCTCGCGAGGCCGGTCAGGAGGAAGCAGACAGCGAGCGAGGGGGAGTGCTCGTAGAGGCCGTGATATTCGGTCAAGGAGAGCCGGCCGAACCGGGCTTCGAGGGCGCGGAGGGCGAGGCCGAACCCGCCGAGCGAGAGGATGACCGAAAACCAGAGGCAGAGCGAGCCCGTCATCGAGAGTTCGGTCTGGAGTTCGAGGCCGACGAGAACGAGCGAGGCGTGGCTGAGGAAGAGATGGGCGAAGAACCGCCGGGTGTCGCGCTGGATGGTCGCCATCGCGGCGGCGTAGACGGCGGTGAGCAGCGAGGCGAGGCCGATGCTCCGCAAGACCCAGCTCGGCGAGATTGGCAAGACAAGGCGCACAGCCAGATAGACGCCACTTAGCGGTATGACATACAACAGCGCGATGCCAAGAGACGCATGTTCAAACCAGTCAGTCACCCAGCAATGCGCCGGCACGGTGCCGCAGCGCACGAGCACGGCGGCGAGGAGCGGGATCGTCGCCCACCAAGCGGCCGGTTTCGATGGCCCGCCGCCCAGCTCGACCGCGACCCAGCCGATCACCAGCAACGCGACGAAGAGGGCCATATGCAGGACGTAAACCCGCCGGGGCCGATAGCGGATCGAGAGTTCGATATACGGCGGCAGGGTTGAGATCACGAGCAGGGCGATCAGGAGCCAGGGCTCCTTCGTGCTGAAGGTCGCGAGCCGGATCGACTCGGCGGCGAGCGACCAGGCGAATGAGAACCGCCGCATGTGAGCGCGCGACGTGGCGAGCGCAGTGAGGAAGTGGAGCACCGCGATCGACGGCACGAGCGGGGCGTTGAGGTCGTCGAGCATCAGATAGGCCCGACCGAACAGATAGGGCTGGAGGCTCCACCGAAGCACCTGCTCGGTCGGTGTGCCGACGTAGAACTGGAGCCAGGCGAAGAAGGTGCAGACGAAGGACGTGCCGGTGAAAGCCAGCCCCCATTGGTAGGCGCGCTCAGGGTCGCGGACCCGGCTAATACTGACCGCGCCGATCATGGAGACGGCGATTGCGAGTTCGAGCCAGGGGAGTGTGAGAAGGTTCATGAAAGCTCTTCGATGGTTCCGAAGTGATGCTTGTTCACGAGATGCGGTTCTCGGGAGGCGCGGCCGGCGAGGTAGTCGGTCCATCGGCGTTCGAGAGCGTCACACCACCGCATCGTTCTGACGAACGGCGCGACGAGGAATTCCATCAGGAACGAGTCGAGGTGGCCCCGGTCGAGCGCGAGTCGGTAGAGCCACTGCCTTCCCCGGTTCGCGCCAAGCCGTTCCCAGGGCGATCCGGCGACGGGAAGCCGCTGGCCGATCGCGTTTTCGATTGTGCTGTAATCTTGAAGCAAACTCGGCACGCGGACGAACTGGAGCGTCCGCAGGCAGGCGTGCCCGAGCAGGTGGAAGAGGGCGACGTAGCGGAACCCCAGCCCGATCTCGGCCACGATAATGCCAACCTGAGAGAGCGAGGCAAACGACAGCGCTGACTTGATGTCGGTCTGCACGCTTCCCACCAAATACGCGTAGACTGCCGTCGTGAGGCCCATGACCACGATGATCCCGCAGAGGAGTGTCGACCGCTCGATCAGCGGGCTGACTCGGAGCAGGAGGAACGCCCCGAGGTGGACTGACAGCGAGCCATAGAACACTGCGCTTGAAGGGGTCGGCCCCTCCATCGCCCTCGGCAGCCATCCCGAGAACGGCACGAGGGCCGACTTGCCGGCGGCGGCCACGAGGAGCAACAGGCCGACGAGGAGCGCCTGGTTGGCTGTCACAACCGAATATTCGTAGGGCCAGGGGCCGGTGCCGAGTAGCTTGTCGAAGTCGCCTTCGCCCCGAAGGTGATGCATCGCCACGGCGGCCAGCAAGAGCGCAGCGTCGGAGAAGCGATAGACGATCCAGACCCACAGGCCATTCCGCGCTGGAGCCGGTCGCTCCTGGAAGAAGGCCACGAGCAGGGCCGACGAGAGGCCGACCAGTTCCCAGCCGCTGAAGAGGGTCTCGATCGTGCCCGCGACCGAGGTGATGATCATGCCGAGCACGAAGATCGCGTAGAGGACGAAGAACCGATTGAAGCCGCGCTCGCGGTGCATATAGCGGCTGGCGAACGCGCCGATGGTCCCCGAGAGCACGAACGAGAGGATCGCGAACGGCACCGAGAGCCGGTCGAAGACGAACTTGATCGAGAAGTGATAGTGATTTGGAATCACCACCCAGTTGCCGAGGTCGATGGCGACGTGGCGCGTCCCCTGGGTGAGCATTCCCACCAGGATCGCGACCGAGGCGATCAGGCCGACGACGATCGCCGTGTAGACGAGCCGCGATGTCTTCGACTCGGCGAGCTTC
>JANXSY010000083.1 GCA_025356435.1 Isosphaeraceae bacterium
GGGAAATCCAGCCGATCGCGATGAGTCTTCGCAACAGCTCTCCCGATCATTCACGTTACGCTGAGACCCGAACCCTCGGAAGGAAACCAGGTTCCATCGATGAGGTCTGGGACGCCGGGCTCGGGGGTTTCCGACAGAGAGACCCGATGTTCGATAAACGTCAGGTTGGGCAGCGTCGCCCCAAGATGGATCGCGCCGGCGAGGGCGATTGGACCGGAATGCGACCTCAAGGCAATGCCGATGCCGTTCGTTTCGGCGAGCGCGGCAAGGGTCCGAGTGGCTGCGAAACCACACGCGAGGGAGGGATCGGACACGATCAGGCTGACGTGGCGATGGATGAGGAGGTCACGCGCGGACGACCAGTGGGGGAGATTCTCGCCGATCGCCAACGGCAAGGAGGATCGCCGGGCCACGTCGGGGAGGGCCAGGCGATCGGTGGGAGACAGGGGTTCGAAGATCCCTGAAGGCTCGACACGTTCGAGGGCCTTGGAGAGTCGGATTGCCTCGGCGGGGGCGAATCGGCCGCCGAAGTCGATCCAGAGGGACACGTCGGGCCCGACCGCGGCGCGGACGGATTCGCAGACGCGAATGGCTCGCCCCGTTTCGGATCGAGTGAGATCGACCTTTCCAGGCTCGAAGGGGTCGAGCCGGATGATCTTGTATCCGCGCCTGGCGACTCGTGACGCGGCCTCTGAGAAGATCTCCGAGCCCGAACTGCTGGGTTCCCACCCCGCCGCGCAGGCGGGAATTCGGTCGCGAATCGCACCGCCGAAGAGTCGATGGAGCGGGACGCCCAGGCACCTCGCGGCGAGGTCCCAGCAAGCCGTCTCCACCAGGGCAACCGCCGCCGCGAACGTCGTTGAGGGCGTACACCCTGCGAGCGAGAGCAGTTGATACGCAGATTTGGCGGGGGATCTCGCGTCGAGCCTGGATAACTCCCGCGTCTTGACGTCGTTCAAGGTCGCCAGCAACGGTTCCAGGCTCTTGGGCAGGGCCGCCTCGGAGCGACCGATCGTCCCGTCTTCGGCTGTAAGGTGGAGAGAGAGGCATCCTTGTCGGTGATCCCGATTCGCCACGACTTCCATTTCGACGATCCGCACTCGGCTCTCTCCGTCGGCTGGAGGGCAACGGCCCTGTGATTTCGCGCGGGACCTCATTCGATCTTGGCCCTGGTCGAGGACCGTAAAGGAGGACCACTCGCGACGCAACGCCAGTTTTCACTGCGATCGTGAGAGGTTCCACAGGTCCAGAGCCAGGGCGAGAGCGCCGTGGACGACGACCTCTTCGCCCAGGAGCGGGGGGACGATCTCATACGACCCGCGAAACGGAGGGAAGACGCGGCGATCGACCTCGCGTCGGATCGGGTCGAGCCAGAGTCGATTTTCGATGAGCGAGACGCCGCCACCGAGGATGATCCGTCGGGGGGCGAACAGCGTCACCGCGTGTGCCAGGGCCTTGGCCAAGGCCGTCGACGCGACTTCGAGAAGGCTCGTCGCGATCGGGTCTCCCCCGCGAGCGGCCTGGGCGACCAGGACCGTCGTGATCTTGGAGGGGTCACCATCGCAGAGGCGGAGCAGGGGGCTCTGCGCGGGAGTCAGCCCGGATTCGACCGCCCGAGAGGTGATACGAGCTGCGTCGCGACCGATCGACCATCCCGAGGCGATCGCTTCGAGGGTCCGACCCGGCCGGGATGTGCCGCCCGGGTCGTCGATCCAGAGGTGACCGATTTCGACCGCCCCCTGACCGGCCCCCCGGTAAATCTTGCCATCGACGACCAGGCCGCCGCCGATCCCGCTGCCGATCGTGACGTACAAGACGGGCGAAGCCTGGACCCCGGCGCCAAAGCGGGCTTCGCCAAGCGCAGCGGTGTCAGCGTCATTCTGGAGCACGGCGCGGGGGACGCCGATCCGCTCAATGATCCACTCGGCCAGAGGAAACCCCGCCCAGCCGTCAATCTGGTTCGAGACGGTGACGACACCCGCCTTCGAATCGACCGGGCCGCCAAAACCGACCCCGACGGCGTCGAGGTCGGTCGATCGAGACTCGACTGCCTCCAGGAGCGCGGAGGCCGCTTCGAGGATCTGCGAGCGGATTCCTTCGGCCCCATTCGCGGGTTCGACCGTCCTGCGCTCGAAGGCGATCAATCCACCGTCGCCGGAGCCGAGGCCGAGTTGAAGTTTCGTACCGCCGATCTCGATCCCGAGGAGCAGGGGGAGGCCGGACCGGTCACGACGCATGGGCGGCTGTCAACGGGCCGGAGATCCGTCGGTAGAGGTCGTCGATGATGTAGTGAAACGCGACCTGATGGAGCGACTCGACGATCCCCATGTCGTCGATGCCCGCATGCAAGTTCTTATGGGCGAGTGACTTGAGCTTGCCGCCGCCGAACCCGGTGATGCCGAGGGTGGTCATGCCGTTCGTGTTGGCCCACTCGACGGCCTTGAGGATGTTCGGGCTGTTTCCCGACCCCGAGATGGCGAGCAGTACGTCGCCAGGAGAGGCGAGATTCTTCAGTTGCTCGATGAAGATCCGGTCATACCCCTCGTCGTTGGCCCAGGCCATGATGCCGGCAGTATTGTCGGTCAGGGAGAGGACGCGGAGCCGTTTCTGGCTCTCGAAGTCGCGTAGCGTACATTTGTTGAGGTCTTCGCAGAGGTGTGAGGCGTTGGCACCCGAGCCACCGTTGCCGATGATGAACACGAACTTGCCCGCGTGGTAGGCATCTTCGATGAGTTGACTGAACGCGTCGATCTGGCCCAGGTCAAGCGCCTGAATCTCGCGGCATACCCGGTCGAAATACTCTTTGGCACCAAGCGTCGCTCCGAGCATAATCACTTCTCCCTCGACCGAGAAATTGGGCACGGAACGTTGATTCGGTGTGTTGGTCGGGTCATTCTACAGTTCAGGATGGAAGGCGTGAAGGTCGACAGCCCTCCCGTGCCTCTTGTCCGGCGACCGGACGCGGGACGACAATGTCTCGGCGGGATCGGGGAATCGCTTCTGTCTGCGGGACACCGAAGTTGATAGGCGTGGCTTTGAGCCTGGTGGGATTGGCCTCCGTCGGCCTCGGAGGATACGCCGCAGCACGCCTCTGGCTCCGACAGCCGCACGGGCCGCCCGCCGCCCTGGGCGCGGTCATTCTTGCGTGGGCGTGGATCTCGCTCGGAACGCTCGTCCTGGGATTGCTCGGATCTCTGACTCGCCTGGCCTTGATCGGGTGGTGCGGCCTGGCCGCCGTACCCGCAGTGATCTTTTTAATCATAGGTCGCATTCCAGAGCCGGTCGAGGTTTCCAGGCCCCGCGAACGATGGGGGCTGGACGGGGGCCTTGCTCTCGGGCTGACGCTCTGGGCGATGATCGTCGCGGGCGTGCCGTCTCTGATCTTCCCCGTCAAGGTGATGAGCGACGGCCCGATCTATCACCTCTATTTCGCCGCACGCTGGTGGAAGGCGGGCCGGATCTTCCTGATCCCGACCCCCTTCAGCGAGTCGGCCGCCCCCTATTTCCCGGCGCTGGGCGATCTCTGGCATACCTTCCTGTTCGTGATGTGCGGCGGTGACTCTCTGGCGAGGATCGGCCAGGTTCCCTTTCTCCTCGTCTCTGCGTTTACGGTTCATGTCATCGCGCGGAGGCTCGGGGCCGGGCTGAACGCATCGACGATTGCGGCCTGCGTCTTCACGACCGTCTCCCCCCTGATGATCTTCTCGTTGCAGCCCGTCGTCGACACGCTGTTCGTCGCCGGGTATCTCATCGGGGTCTACTTCGGCCTGAGGTTCTTCCTGAGAGACGATGGGGCCGCCTCGCTCGCCATTGCGGCCCTCGCCCTGGGAGCGGCCTGGGGATGCAAGGCTCCCGGGGTCGTCTTCATCCCCCCGATCCTCCTGGCGATGGCTGTGGGCGTCTTGATCCGCAACGATAAATGGTCGGCGCGACTTCGCAACCTGGCGATCGTCGCGTTCGTGCCGTTTGTGCTGGAAGGATATTGGCTCGCCCAGAATACGTGGTTGACGGGCAATCCCCTCTACCCGCTCCACCTGCAAGTGCTGGGGAAAACCGTCCTGCACGGATGGTACGGACCAGAGGCGATGCCTTCGAGTCCGTACTACATCCCGTTATCGAACTGGCGGGCGTTCATTGATCTCCTGGTCGTGATCTTCGACCCTCGGGTGATCCTGATCGTCGTCGCCGGTCTGGTCGGGTCTTGGAGGATCGGCAAGCCCCGCGCGGTCGAAGATCGGGCTGTCTGGGTCTGCGCCCTGCTCGCGGTCATCAACATTGCACTCTACTGGCTCGTGATCCCCTATCGGACCCAACTGCGGTTTCTGTTCCACGCGGCGGGCCTGGCGGCGATCCCGATGGCGATCCTGCTCGACCGCTGGCGGGGCCTCCGATGGCTCACGGTCGTGGCTCTCGGATTGCACCTCTTGACCGCCCAGGGGTGGCCATTCGGACCGGACGATGCCCATCTGCCCTGGGACCTGACCAAAGTCATTCCCAATGCGCTCACGTCGATGATCCCCTTTCCCACCTATCTCACCTCGCTGTCGGCCAGGCCAGAAACGGGGATTCCCTTGCTCACGGCGGCCAAGCTGGGGATCGGCCTGGCCTGCCTGCTCCTCGGAGTGAGTTTGCGCTGGACGTGGTCTGGCGGGTGGAGACGGCGACTCCTCCCGATCGGAGGCATGGTCGTCCTCTCGGTCGGTCAGGTTCTTTTGACCGCACCCGCTCGTTCGTCGATCGTCTATCGGTTCCCGAATTTCCCCAACTATCTGCGTGGATGGATCGACCTCGACGCCCGCGTCCCGCGTTCAGGAGCGAGGATCGCCTATGCAGGGACCAACCTTCCCTACTATCTGATGGGTCCGGATTTCCGGAACGACGTCCGCTATATCAACGTCGACGAGCACAAAGATTGGCTCCTCCACGACTATCATCGGGCGGCCAGCTCACTGGGGTTGCCCTCGACCTGGACAGATACCCGTCCGGGCTGGGACCGGGCGCGGCCGGACTACTTCGCCTGGCTGGCGAACCTTCGTTCCGAGCGAATCCAGTTGCTCGTCGTCGCCCAGGCGAATCCGGATGAAGGTCGACATAACATCGCGGACGACGACGGATTTCCGATCGAGCGTGTCTGGGCGGACGCCCATCCTGACGCCTTCACAAGGCTTTACGCTGACCCGCTTTTCCTGATCTACGGGATCAAAATTCCACCGAAAGTCGCGGAGGCTCGACGGATCGGTCCGTGAGATCGCACTGTTATAGAAACAGTCCTCAGCGCGGTCATGGCCTCGGGAGACCTCCTCCATGCGTCTGACACTCCGAACGCTCCTGGCTTGGCTCGAAGACAAGCTCTCAGCCGCTGACGTCCGCCAGATCGGCAAGCAAGTGGTAGAGGCCCCGTTCGCACAGGAGTTGATCGACCGGATCTATCGCGTGACCCGGAAACGTCGGCTGCTCGTCCCCAGCTCATCGGGGCCTGACGCGACCGACCCGAACGTGGTGGCAGCCTACCTCGACAACCAACTTCCCCCAGACGATGTGACCGAATATGAGAAGAAGTGCCTGACCTCCGACGTCAACCTGGCCGAGGTTGCGAGCGTCCATCAGATCCTCAGCCTGATCGGTCAGAAGGCGAAAGTCCCGCCCGAGTCCCGGCACCGGATGTATCGCCTGGTCAAAGGCCGTGAGTCGGTCAATAACACGTCGGCAAAGGCATTCCGGCCCGCCCCGCTTCTCGCCGAGCCGGCTCCCCAGGAGACCCCCTGGAATTCTCCCCGTTCGGCCCGCCGCCCTCTCGCCGAACGGCTCGGTGTCGGGTCCCTCGTGCTCGTCCTGATCGCGGTCGTCGGGTGGACGGCCTTCAGTTCTCTGCGACCCGAGGGGGTGACGGAACCTCGGCTCCCATACCGGCCCCTGGCCCAGAATCCCACCTCCATGCCGCCGCCGGAGACGAAAGTGGTGGCAGCGGCACCCGTCGTCGTTCCGAAGGAGGCCGCCGGTGAGATGGTTGCGAAGGCTGCGGGGGTCGAAACAAAGGCAACGAATCCGCTCGAACCTGCCAAAGTCGAGATCAAGCCGTCCGACGGCTCATCGACGCCGCTGACCCTTGCGAAGGGGGACGGAGTCGTCATGGCCTGGAGCCGCGAGAAGGGGGAGTGGTCGCGTCTCGCCGAGGCCGGATCGATCAAGGAGGGTTCACGCCTCCTCAACCTCGCTCCCTTCTGGACGACCGTACAGTACAAGTCAGCGCGTGTCGTCTTGGTCGGCGAGACGGAGACGTCCGTCTCGAACAACGATCGACGGGACAACGTCAAGCTCGGGTTCGTCCAGGGGAGGTTGATCTTGACGGGCGGGGAGTCGGGCAGTCTCTACGAGATCGTCCAATCCGACCGAACCCTGACGATCGCCAGTGCTGTCGGGACGGCGATCGGCCTCGAACGGACGTGGTTGTCGACAGTCGCGGGAGGGTTGTCGACCGCGGCCCCGCTGATCATTTATATTCCCGAGGGGGAAGCGACCCTGCACGTCGGCAACGCGAACGAGACGGTGAAAGGGCCCGCTGTCGTGTTGATGGGCGACAACGGTGAGTTGAAAGCCCTCTCCGGCATGGCCATCCCCGCCTGGGTCGGAGAGACCGGCCCCTCTCCGGCGGATAAGCAGCTAGGCGACCGCTTCCTCAAGTTTTTCAGCCCGAGCGGGTCGGTCTTGCGCGACCTCGTCCAGGCGGTCGACGGCGACGACCAGGACATCCGACGGATGGCGATCCGTGGCTTAGGTGCCATCGGCGATGCCGAGATGATCGTGCCCGTCCTGAACAACGCCGCGACCGACGGCTCGACCCGTCGCGCCTCGGCCGACGTGTTGAGGTTGATGTTGGCGCGTGGGGGAGACTCCGCCAAGGGCGTTCATTCCGAGTTGTTCAAAGTCTTCGGCCAGGAGTGGGCCGGGTTCATGGAGAAGATGTTGATCGGCTTCACTCCCGACGACGAGAAGCGTGAAACCACGTTCGCCGAACTCGTCCGCCTGCTCAACGCCCCCGAACTGGGGACGCGGGAACTGGCGATCCAGGCCCTGATGTCAATCACGAAGCGAGACAACCTCGAATACGACTCGGTCAAGCCCGAGGGTCGAGGCCTCAAGGCGTGGCAAGACCTTCTCCACAAGAAGGAATTGGCAAAGCCGACCCCCGCTGCGTCCCCGGCCCGATGAATCGAGTCCGAACGACCAGACCTTTTTCAACCTCGATCCCATCGAAGGAAGTCCCGTTGGCAAACACCTACGAGAGAGAGCTGGCGTTCGCCGAACGGATGGCGGCCGAGGCCGGGAAGATCCTCAAAGCGGCATTCGGGCATGTCTCGGCCCGCGAGAAGGGGCCGAGCGACCTCGTGACCGAGGCGGATACTGACAGTCAGAGTCTCATCGCCACGATGATCGCCGACGAATTCCCTGACCACACGCTGCTGGCCGAAGAGAATGACGTGAGGCCCGACCCGAGCAAGCCGTGGAAGTGGGTGGTCGACCCGCTCGACGGCACGGTCAACTTCGCCCACGGCTTCCCGTTCTGGTGTGTTTCGATCGCCCTGGAGTGGGAGGGGACCCTCGTGGTCGGGGTCGTCCACGACCCAATCTCCGCTGTCACCTATTCCGCCCGGTTAGGTGGCGGGACACGACGGAACGGCCAGGTCGTGCACGTGAGCGAGACGAAGGCCCTGCGATCGAGCCTGATCTCAGCGGGGCTGCCAACCCAGTTCTCGAAAGACGTCGACCGTCAACTCGCGTATTTCCAGGCCTTCTCCTCCGACACCCACTCGGTGAGACGGACCGGATCGACCGCGATGAATCTCGCGCTTCTGGCGTGCGGCGGGTTCGACGTCTACTACACGACCTCGGTGCATCCCTGGGACGTGGCCGCCGGGGTCTTGCTCGTCACCGAGGCGGGCGGGCAGGTTTGCAACATCGACGGGACCGACTACACCCTCGACCAACCGACCCTGCTCGCCACCAACGGAGCGGTGCATGGCGAGGCTCTTGCCAGGGCGAGGTCAGCGTGGCCGACTCGACCGGTTTCGGGTGCAGTTTGACGGCTGGGCGATCTGTTCGAGACCCTCGGGCGGTTTTGATGGTAGAGTAGGTAGGTGATGAGGGGCATCGCCATCACCTTACCGGACCTCGGCGTCGCCACCGAGCGCGCCGTGAGCCCTTTTTGTCGGTCCCCTGGGACTGCATCTCTTGTGCTTACTCCAAAGATATCTCTTCACGTTCGCGATTCTCTTCGTCACCCTCGGGGCCGTTGATCCTCCGACGAAGCCCGAGAGCCCCGGCCCCGCCCCGTCGGCCTCGAAATCGGAGGGTGCCGACGCGCCGATCCCCCTCTTTCTGGACGGACCCGATGCGCTCGGGACGTTCTGGACGAAGCTCCAATCGCCCGACTTCGTGCTGCTCCGGGGCGATCGCTACGAGGCATTGCTGAAAGCCGGTGCCGTCTCGACGACCAATCGACCCTCCGAACCGATCATTTCTCGGGTCGAGATTCGAGGCAAGGCCGACGCGAAGACGACCGAACTGGTCGTTAGTTTCGTCGTCAATCTGAGCGAGCCCGGGACGCGATGGGTTCCGTTGAAGCTTACCGGCCTCTCGCTCTCCAGCGTCAAGGAAGCGGATCGACAACTCCTCGTGAGGAATGTCAACGACTCGGGCTGGGAGGTCGAACTCGCGGGGCAGGGGAACCACAAGGTCGAGGTGAGCCTCGTCTCCGGTGTGGTCACGAACGGCGAGGAACGTCGCTTCGAAATGACCATCCCGCTGGCCGCGACAACGACCGTCGGACTCGACATCGACGAGGAGGCCACCGAGGCCGCCCTGGGAAGTCGCGATCCCGTCCGACTCGTGAGACGGCCGCCACACGGAGGGGTCCGGCTCGATGCCTCGATCACCCCTCGTACTCGCGTCGAGATTACCTGGCGCGTGCCGCGGGAGCAGTCGACAGCCCTCCAGCCGTTGCTCTCCGTCCAGGGTGAGATCGCGATCGACGTCGCGCCCGACTCGATCCGGTCTCGGGTCCGCTCGACGATCGCGGCGGTCAGAGGAACGACCCGCGAACTCTCGTTCTCTTTCGACGCCGATGAAGAGATCCTCGACGTCGAGTTCGATAACCGGGCGCTGCCAGTCGATAGCCTGGTCGTGGACGGCGTGAGGAACCTGACGATCCCGCTGGCCGAACCACTACGGCAAGGGAGCCCGCCGCGAAATCTCGCAATCACCACGCTTCGCAAGCATGTGACGAAGGGGCCGACGGCCGTCGTATTGAAAGGGTATGCGCTTCGCAACGCGACTCTCCAGACCGGAGTTCTCTCGATCACCCAGAACGGTGCGATCTGGATCGAAGGCGTCGCCGGTCGCGGCCTGTTGCGGATCGACCCCGCGAACGAACTCCCCAACGAGTTGAGGAGCCGTCCGGGCACGGTGCTGAGCTACCGCTTTGTCGAGCAGCCATTTCACCTGTCGCTGCGGGTCGAACCGTCTCCCCCCATCCTGGAAGCCCGCGTGAAGACAACCGTCACGCTGTCTCCAGAGTCATCCACAAGCGATCACGTATTCGCATTTCGAGGAACTCCGGGCCAGGTCTTCGGCGTCCAGTTCCGCATCCCCGAAGGCGTGATTCTCGAACCAATCCGAGCTGACGAGACGATCGAATCGTCGAATCTCGCGATCGAAGCGACGAAAGACGTCAACCCGACGGGCGTTCTACCCCGTCGCCTGCTTCGGCTTCGCCTGACCCCGCGTGCCCACACGACCGGCCTGTTCACCGTGAAGTTGTCCACTCGCCAAGGCTGGACTCCCGGCGATTCGGCATCCCTCGCGTTGGTGGAACCATTAAACACCACACCGATGGGCGGACGCATCGCTATCCGACGGGCTGTGGGAATCGAAATCGATACCGAGAAGGGATTCGTCGGGCCGACAGGAGAGACCTCGTTCCACCCCTCGACCTCCCCGCCCGCCAACGAATGGACCTGGCCCGAGGCCCAGCCCTCCGGCCTTGAACCCGACATCCTCTGGTTAGCCTACGATGGCCTCCCCGATGCGCTCCCGATCGTCCTCAAGCTGAACCGGCGATCGCTCAGGTCAGAGATTGGCGTGACGGCGAAGGTCTCTCGCACCGGGATCGACTATCGAGAGACGTTCCATCTCGACGCGATCAACGGCCTCGTGCCCGAACTGAAGCTGATCGTGCCTGCCGGAGTCGACCGGACATGGAGCATCGAAGGGACGGAGATTTCGGCCAGGGAGTTGATCGAGACTTCGAAAGATGGGTCGCGGTTGTATCGGATCGTCCTTACGAAGGGAGCAGCCAGGTCGGTCGACCTTCGCTTTCTCTATCGAACCACGTTCGACACCGCACTCGGCACGTCGCCCGGCCAATTCGTGATGATCGGCCTGGCCTCCGACGCAGACGGGCGGGCTCGCCTGGCTTACGAAACCGAGCCCGGGATCGACCTCAGGGTCGACCGAGGGACCTGGCGGGAGCAGTTGGCCCCTCTCTCCTTCGGGGCAGAAAGGGACGGTCGAAGCGAAAGGCTTGTTCTGACGCAGACGACGCAGACCCCATTGCCCAGCTACGTCGCTTCGGCGGCCCCACTCCTCTCGTTGCCCCAACTGCTCGTCGGCCGGACCCTGCTTCGAACGCTTGTCGGCCCGGACGAAAGCCGGACGACCGCCACCTTCCGACTGGAGCGGCACGGCGACGACCTTATCGTCCGACTTCCCTCCGACGCGCGATGGGTCCAGGCGAAGATCGACGGACGGCCGATCACCTCGGTCGAGAAGGTCGATGAAACCTCGCGATATCGCATCCTCTTGCCGAAACAGGCCTCGGCGACACCGACCCTCCTGAGCGTGGACTATGCGATCGCGAGCCGGTCGACCGAGGCCTGGACACCGCCGCTCGTGGAGATCGCGGTCTTTCAACCGGTTTACTGGGAGCTTCTGATCTCGAGCAACTCTGCCCTGATGGGTGTGCCTGCGGGTTGGTCAGACGAAAATGAGTGGTATTGGGATCGGTTCGTCTGGATGCGGAAACCCTCCCTCTCCTCGGTCGAGCTGCGAGAATGGGTCTCGGGACCGGGACGGGCCACGGAGGGGCCATCCGAAGACTTCACCTATCGCACAAACTCACATGCGTATCTATTTCGACGTACCGACGGGCTTCGGGCGATGCCCGTCACGATCGCCTCGCGCGTGATGCTTTTGGGCCTCTGTTCGGGCGGGGCGGGGCTCGTCGGAATTCTGCTGGTCTTGCTCCGACCCTCCTATCGGCTCGTCATCCTGACGATCGGGCTGGCGGGGTTCGTCCTGGCGTTGGGTTGGGATCCCAATGTGACATTCCAGGTCGTTCAGTCGGGAATACTGGGCATTGTGCTCGCGCTGAGCGCCGCGGGATTGCAGCGAGTTGTTGATCGTCGAGGTTCGAGGACAAGGAAAATTCGAGGGATCGCCGAAAGCGCCGTAACATCTCATCAGATAAGCACAAATCTCATCGCACAAGTCGGTTCGGACGATTCGACGGCGATCCGCAGTCGTCCTCACGGCGTACCGAACGCGATCGTCATCCCTCCCCCCGCCATCGAGCCGAATCGCGAAGCGACTCCCTCCGCGTCAGGCAGACCAACATGAACGAACGTCGATCGCGGCTAGGTATCCCCCTTCGGTTGCCGCTGCTTCTCGTCGCCCTTTCGCTCGCGCCGGCCCCTCCCGAGATTGTTCGAGTCAAGGTCCCTGCGGGAAAGGTCAGTACCTTCTTCCCGAAGGGGACCGAACTGGTCTCGATGCCCCTCGCGGAATTCGACGCGCTCGCTCGAAAGGTTCGAGAGTCGGCCCGGAAGCCCGAGGTGGAAGGACCGATCCTGCTGCGGGCCGCGCACCGTGCCAGGTGGATCGAAGGAGTCTTGCACGGGGAGACGATCTTCTCGATCCGCCGAGGGGCCAAGGCCGGCACCGTGCCCCTCGCGCCCTTCAACCTCAGCCTCGATTCGGCCGAAGGGAAGGGATTCCAGGTCCGAGCCGCCGATTCCGGCGAAGTCTCTCTCTGGCTGTCCGCCGACGGGCCGAGCGACGTGACGTTGCGATGGAAGCAGCCGGGCAGGTTGACATCTGGAGGCCGCTTTTTCTCTCTGGAATTGCCCGTGGTGCCTTTGGCCGCGATCGAGCTTGACCTTCCCGAAAGCCTCTTTCCCGAGCCGTTCGCGCTGACCAACTGGGTCGAGGGTCGCGCGGAGGTGGACCGCAAGGTCTACACATCTTCGAGGGCGACGGGGAAGATTGATATCCAACTGAGGAAGGCTGCCGACAGGGTCGGGTCGTCAGATCCGCTGCCCTGGATCTCCGGGCCGACCATCGTCGACGTGGGTCCGGTTTCCGCCAACTGGCGTTGCGATTGGACGGTGAACACGAACGGATCAAGAGAGCCGCTCCGGGTTCATTGTGGCAACGGATTAGAGCCGCTCGATGTTTCCGGGGTCGGGGTCGAGTCGTTTCAGGTCAGCCCGTTGGACGGCCACAGCGTGGTGACAATTCAGTTTCGACCCGACGCCCCGATCCCTACGTCGATCGTGATTCGTGGACTTGCCCCCCTATCGACCGACCATCCCTGGGTCGTCCCCTCGGCGCGACCTGAAGCGAGCGTCTGGACCGGGGGAACGACCACCGTCCGACTCGATCGTTCTCACGCGATCCAACATTGTCGCGTCCTCCAAGGGCGACGGCTCGCGCCAAGATCGGCCGCCCTCCCGGAGAAGACGGTCCTCCTCTTCGAACCGGAACGGCCAGAACCCGTCGCCGAACTGACCTTCGTCGATGATCGCGCGCTCTGCGAGGCCAGCGTCAAGGGAACGATTCAGCTCCGAGGCGACCGCGTTGAATTGACGGCGGATGTTCGCTGGACATCCCCTCGCAGCGGGGCGGAGGATCTCAGCTTTTCGTTCCCGGAGGGGTGGTCGATCGAAAAGATCAGCCATGACGACATACCTGTATCATGGCATCAATATCCCTCCGTGAAGGGGTTGTCGCCCGTCAGGATGATCGCACCGACTTTGAAGGGGGAGACGCAAACGATCACGATCCGGATCGATGCCGTCCAGAAAGCGTCCCTGATCGACTCGAAGATTGACCTGCCGCGCGTCCGCCCCATTGGCGTCCGGGTCGGCGACGAGGTCTGGACCGCACACGCTGACGCGAACCGTGTTTTCGTCCCCCGGATCGCCCAAGGTCTCGCCTGGCTCAGTCCGTCCGGTTTGCGGACCCAAGCCGCTCCCTCCGAGAATCCACAATCGATCGTCGAGCATGAGATCGGCTGGAGATGGACGGACGAGACCGGTCGATTGGTCGCCGAGATCGCCCCGATCCCCCGCGAGACGAAATCGATCGTTGAGGGACGAACAGCGGTGACGCGAGGACAGCTGCGGACCGATTGGAAGATCGTCGTTCAAATCGGCACACACGACAACTCTTACATACCCATCTATTTTCCCTCTGCGCCCTCGGGACCTATCGACTGGTATTTCTCCGATGCGGCTGGAAAGAAATCCCTCGTTCCAACCCGGCCGATGACGGCCGACGAACGCTCTAAACAGGGCTACCCGATCGATCGAGGGACCGCTCTCGCTCTCGTTGTGCCAGTGCAACCTATGTCGAGCGTGAACATACTAGGTTCGGTCGATCAACCCCGGACCGGGTCCGATGTCGTGCCGCTGGTCTCTTTACCCGACGCTTACCATCCCCGATCCACGATCGGCCTTGATGTCGAGCGTAGTCTGTTGCTTCGGGTCGAGGCGACGGGGCTAACGGAGGTTATTAATCCCGAGCCGTCAGCTTCGACGCTTCCTCGCGAAGACGACGGATCGTCAAGCCGGCTTCGCCCCTCCTCGGTTTTCGAATATCGCTCGATCGACCCGCGGCTGCTTCTGGCGACGACGAATCCACAACAGACCTCGTCATCGATCTTGGTCGCCTCGGCACGATTGAATTCGGTCCTCGACGATTCGGGACCGCTGATCCATGAGCTTGTCATGGACGTCCGCTGCGGGCAACGCGAGAGCCTGGAATTGACGATGCCAGATCAGGCGCGGATCCAGCGCGTTTTGCGGGAGGGTGAGCCGATATCTGGGGCACGTCGGGGAGCATCGCTCATCATCCCGTTGGAGCCGCTCGCCAATGCGGGCCGACATCGGATCTCGATTGAGTACGAGATGCCTCGCGACTCTCACATCGACCGGCACGGCCGCGTTTATCCCCGTCTGCCGGCCATCAACGCCTCGTGTCTTCGGTTCGCCTGGCATATCTCTGCGCCAACCGGTTGGACTCTGAGCAAGTTCGGTCCGGGGCTGACGAGTGATGATATTGACAACCGATTGGACGGTCTTTCGCTCTGGACGTGGGGTTCTCCGATCTCGTTGACGTCATGGCCTCGCGACGAGCTTGCGACGATCAAGCGAATCGATGAGGCCCTCGTGGCCTTGGCTCAGGCCGATCCGAATGGGGCCGAAATCCAGGTCGCGAACGTGCTTTCCTTCATCGACAGGAAAGCCGGATCGTTGCTTGTTGATAGGGTCGGCCTGGACGAACTCGATCTCTCGCCGCGCACGATCCTCTCATCCATCGATCGGGCGTGGGTCGCGAAGAAGGGTCCCACGAGATATGAATGCGGCGAGTTCTGCCTCCTCCCCTTGGGCGGCCGAGTCGTCGTGACGGGTCGCGATGGGAAGCTTGTGAAGCGAGTCGGCCAATCATCCCTTTCGAGTTGGATGCGTCGCGCCGCAGTCGAAGTCTCGACGGATGGTCAAGATTCCTCCGGGCGATTTTGCTCGCTTGAGGTCTGGATCGGTGAGGACGAGTTCGTCTCGCCCAGTGGGGCGCGAAGTCAGGGAAAGCTTCCTTCGACGCGGACCATCACGCTCCGCACCGACGGTTGGCCCGGCGGAGCCGCCTGGATCGAGATCCAACAGGAACCGCGCGATCGGGGCATGGGCCTTCTGCTCGCGATTTCGATCGTGCTCGGCGGCTCGGCGATCCGTCGGCTTTCGGCCCGATCGCAGGGCATCCTGCTCGGATTATTGCTGACCTCGGCGATCGTGCTCCTGGGTCTCGGCTCGAGCGTCCCGGCCTGGGTGCGTGTCGCCGTTTGTGTCGGGACCTTCGGGGCGATCGTAACTCGGATCGTCTCCCGCGTCTCGCTTGATCCACAGCCGGTTACCGGCCCCGGGTTGTCGAGTCGATCGAGAGACCTCCATACCCTTTCGAGGTCGGCATTCGGTGTCTGGTTCTTCCTCACCGCCCTGGGTGGACACCCCGCGCAATCTTCGGCTCGCGACGACCTGGAACGTGCAGACTCGATCCTCGTCTTGCTGCCTTATGAAGGCGCGGCAGACCTCGGATTCGTGCCGACTCGCGTCGTCCTCCGCCTCACCGACCTGGAGCGATTGCGCGCGGTCGTCGGACCGGTCATGATCTCGAAGTCGCGGCCGCCCGGGGCCGTTCTGTCGTCTCATCGCTTCGCCACGGACGGAGACGATCTTGGCCGACTGACCAGCGAATTCGTCGTCGAGGTCGAGGGATCGGAGCCGGTGGAGTGGAGGATTCCCGCCGAAGGAGCCTGGGAAATCCACGCCAGGGTCGACGGTCTTGACCGGCCGGTGATGATGATCGACGAAGGACGGACCGGCGTGGTCAGCCTTTCCGGCGCGGGTAGACATCGGCTCATCGTCGATCGGAGCCTGCGATTGAAAGCTGACGGGCAGGCCCTCCGCGCCGACCCGTCGATCAACCCGGTCCCAATGAGTCGGCTGGTGATCGTCGGGCCTTCAAATCCAAAAATCATCTTATTCAATGATTTCATGATCCGATCAGGTCTTACCGGTGACAAGTTCGAAGCCGAGATCGGTCCGACCCGTCGGTTGATGCTGGGTTTCCTCGCTCTGGGAAAGAAAGTCGATCGAGACGAGAAGATGAATTTCTCGGGGATGGCACTCTGGGATGCCCATCCTTCCGGCGACTTCGTCCGGATGAAGCTCATTCCTACACACTCCGCCCCAGTTTCTACACTTCGCTTGCACCTCGACCCTGGGACTCAGGTCAGGTCGAGCGACCTCCGGCGGCTTTCCGATCAGAGATGGGAAGGCTCGGCCGTCCAGCCGGTATGGGTCGGTTCGTTCGACCCGCCCGTAACGAAGGCTGGGGAAATTTCGCTGGAGCTATGGCGTCCCGTTGTGCTGGCAGACGCGAGGGCTCGCGGGGCTGGGCTAAGGCGCATGCCGAGTGTCGGGCTCGGCGAAGGGACCACGTTCGCGGGGGTCTTGGCTTTCCGGCGGCATGGTGATTGGTCCGGGCGATTGAGCGCGGGCTCCGGGTTCGATGCACTCGATGAAGAGTCATTTGTGAAAGCCTGGGGGCCTTTGCCCGACGAGCCGTTCACTCTGGCGGGGGTCCGAGGGTTTCAGCAAGCCGCGGTCGCCGAGGTCGCCACGGCACCGTTGCGACTACGCCGGTCGGTTCGTCCGTCGATGAAAATCGATCTCGGGGAGGGGAGGCTCGACATCCTCCTTGAAGCCGAAGTGAAGGACGAACAGGGGCGATCGACCGACTTCGACCTTGAGGTACTCCCTTCGCTCTTCGTCGATGATCTCGCGG
>JANXSY010000093.1 GCA_025356435.1 Isosphaeraceae bacterium
GTCTGGAGCCGATGAAGAGAGTTGCCCGCACGCTGCGTGGTCATCGGCCACTGATCCTGAACTGGTTCCGGGCCAACGGCGAGGTGTCGTCGGGAGCGGTGGAGGGGCTTAACAATAAGGTGAAATTGGTGACGAGAAAGTTGTACGGCTTCCGAACGGCGAAGGTGGCGAAATTGGCTCTATTACACAATCTCGGAAGGCTGCTGGAGCCGAAACACACCCACAGATTCTGCTGAGGAGCCGTGTTTCGACGATCAGCTATTTCGTGGCCAAAGCTTCACGCATCGTCTCGACCCCGACGAAGTAGGTCCGCCCCCGTTCGGACCAGAACGCCATCCCAAAGCATCCATGCGAAATCAGTACAAGCCAGGTAATTGCCTTGCTTGTCACGGACTTGCGATGCCATCGGTTCGTGCTCCGAGACCGAAATGGGGTGATTCGCCCACCCCATGCGAACCGTAAGGACAACGGAACATCGTTGTGGAAATGTTGTGGAGTTGAGGCGCAAAAAAAACGGTAAGGGCCTATGGGTTCACCATAAGCTCTTACCGTAATTGCAATACCCCCACGGGGACTCGAACCCCGGTCCCTAGGCTGAGAACCTAGTATCCTAGGCCACTAGACGATGAGGGCGGCACGGGTATTCTTATCTGCGACGAGGGCTTTGTCAAGCAACTGTCCCAAATTCACGCCGCGCGAGGTTGGTCATGCCGGTTCTTTCGGTAGGTGGTCGGTCGCTTTATTACGAGATGCAGGGGGAGGGCGAGCCGCTCGTCTTTCTGGGCGGGATCGGCGGGGATAGCCGGGCGTTCAGCGTTGCGCTGCGGCAATTCTCGGCGAGATATCGGGCTCTGGCCCTCGATAATCCAGACGCCGGTCGGAGCGATCGGGTGCCGGACGGGTATACGATCCGCGAGCTTGCCGACGACGTGGCGGCCTGGCTGGAAGCCCTTGATGTCGGGCCAGCCCACTTCGTCGGGCATTCGCTGGGCGGGATGATCGCCCAGGAAGTGGCGATCGGGCATCCGGGGTTGGTTCGGTCGCTCGTGCTCGCATCGACGCACGGCGGGGCGGATGCCTGGCGGAGGGCCGTGCTGGCGTCTTGGGTCGATATCCGGGGGAAGTCGACGGTGGGGGAGTTTACGAGGGCGACGATGCCCTGGCTGCTCGGGCCGAAGTTTTATGAGAGCGTGGCGCAGGTTGAGGGGCTGGTCCGGTTCTCCGATCGCAACGAATGGCCGCAAGACCTCGCCGCGTTCACCCGACAGGCCGCCGCTGCCGCCGGACACGACGCCATGGATCGGCTCGGCTCGATCCGGGTGCCGACGCTCGTGGTCGTGGGCGAGGTCGATATCGTCAACCCTCCCCGCGTGGCGGCCAGGCTGGCTGAGGCGATCCCGGGCGCGCGGCTTGTGGTCTTGCCGGGGGTCGGGCACTTGCCGCATATCGAGGATGGCGCTGGCTTTCGCGACGCGATCTCGGCGTTCCTGGGCTGATCCCGCCTTGCCTCGGCCCGGGGGGTCGGCTAGTCTCCAGAGTCGGTCACAAAACGACTCGCGGGAGGTATCCGATGGCCAGTGAAGAGGATCAGAAGCGGGCTTACAAGGCATTCAAGAAGCGGCTCAAGCTGACGAGGCTTGACGACTCCTCGGGGCTGAGTCGAGGGATAAAGACGAGCAAGATCGGCGGGATCACGCCGCCCTCGGGCTTCCCTGCGGAGGTCTGGGACGAACTCGCCACCCAGGGCAAGCTGAAACGTGAGGGGCACGGCATCTATTCGCTGGCGAACGAGGTTTGATCCTGCGCTAATGGCCAAGCCCCCGCCCGAACCGCTGGCCACCGATCTCGGCACCGACCCGTCCGCGCTTCGGGTGTCGCGGCTTCGATCGTGCCTCGCCGGCGCGACGCTCGCGATGGTCGCGATCTCCTGGCCGCTCTGGGTCGACCTCGCCGATTTCCCGGCCGTCCCGTTCGTGCGGTGGGCTCCGAGCTTGCCCCGCGCCTGGTCGTGGCTGGGGCCGCTGGCGCTCATCGCGAGCCTGGGACTCGGCCTGACCCAGCGATTCGGCCGGGCGGGGATGGCGGCATCGGTGCCCATTTTCGCCGCGTTGATTCTCGGAGATCAGCTTCGATTGCAGCCGTGGGTCTATCAATATCTCGTGATCGCAAGCCTGCTCGTCCTGCTTCCTGCGCTTCATTCGATGATGTTCTGCCGACTCTTCCTCGTCTCGATCTACTTTCATTCGGGATTGTCGAAGCTTGACACAGCATTTGCTCAGGAGATGGGGCCGCTCTTCCTGACGACCCTGGCCCGGACTCTGGGCGTGAACGCCTCGCGGATGTCGGACGGGATGAGTCTGCTGATGCCGATGGGCGAGATTGTGGTCGCGCTGTTGCTCCTCTTCCGTCGGACCCGGGTCCTGGGGTTCCTGGGAGCCTTGTCGATTCACTCCGTGCTCTTGTTGATCCTCGGGCCTTGGGGGCTGGGGCATAGCACGATCGTGCTCGTCTGGAATATGGCGCTCGTCGTCGAGGAGTATTTCCTGTTCTGGCCCTACCGGGGCCGACCGATCGGGCCAATGATCTGGACCCCGATGACGAAGCTCGCGGGCCTGGCGATCGGGTTGCTCTGTCTCTTGCCGTTCGGCGAGCGATCGGGCCTGTTTGACTCGTGGCCCTCGCACGCGCTCTATGCGAGCCATTGCGAGCGGAGCCGGATCGAGGCGACGACGGCGGTTCCCGACGCGCTCGCACCGTTTGCGAATCGGGTGCCGGGTTCGACGCGATGGGTTCTCGACTTCACCCGGTGGTGTCGCGAAGTCCGGGGCGTCCCGCCCTATCCGCAGCGTCGTTATGCGAACGGAGTCGCGGAGTGGCTGGCAGGGCGAGTTATCGAGAACGAGAGTCGCGACGAAGTGACGCGGGTCTCCCACTGGAGACGGGCCGATCTCCTGAACGGGGAGAGGGCGGCGTCGAGTTTCAGTGGTCGCGACGAAATCCGCGACGAGGGCGGTCGCTTCTGGTTTAATGCTCATCCTCGCGATGCCGGAAAGAGATCCGATCGGGTCCCGAGTCAAGGACACTAGCATGCGTCATCAGCGAGCGAGCGGCATCCTCCTGCACCCGACGTCGTTGCCGGGCCGGTTCGGCATCGGCGACATCGGCCCCGTCGCCAAGAAGTTCGTCGACTTCCTGACCGAGACCGGCCAGCATTGGTGGCAGATGCTGCCGCTGGGTCCGACGGGTAATAGCAACTCGCCCTATCAGTCTCACTCGTCGTTCGCCGGCAATCCGCTGCTCATCAGCCCCGACGAGATGGTGGACGACGGCTTGCTCGACGCCTCGGAACTGCCCGACACCCCGACGCACGAGAACCCCGACCATCGGGTTGATTTCGACGCCGTCGCGCAGGTCAAGGAAGGTCTCTTTCGCCTCGCCTTCTCGCGCTTCGACTCGTCGACCGACCCAAATTACGGGTTCTTCGTCACCAAGGAGGCCGACTGGCTCGACGACTTCGCTCTGTTTATGGCGCTCAAGCATGAACATCAAGGCCGTGCCTGGTTCGACTGGGAGCCGGAACTCGCCACGAGACAGCCCGAGGCCCTCGCGGCGGCGCGAGAGGCGCTTGACGAGGAGGTCCGATATTATCGCTTCGTCCAGTACGTCTTCTCGCGCCAGTGGCAATCGCTCCGCGACCTCTGCCGGACGAGGAACATCGAGCTGATCGGCGACTTGCCGATTTACGTCGCCGAAGACAGCGCCGACGTTTGGTCGAGGCCCGAGCTGTTCCATCTGGACAGTTACGGTCATCCGACGGTGGTGGCCGGGGTGCCCCCTGACCTGTTCAGCCCCGAGTTCGGCCAGCGGTGGGGGAACCCGATCTATCGATGGGAGGCGCACCAGGCTGAGGATTATGCCTGGTGGAACGCGCGGATCAAGGCGATGATCAACCAGGTTGACCTCGTCCGGCTCGACCACTTCCGAGGCTTCGAAGCCTACTGGGAGGTCCCCGCGTCGTCGCCGACAGCGGCGGTCGGCAAGTGGGTCGAAGGGCCGGGCGCGAGCCTGCTCGCGTCGCTCCGCGCCCACCTGGGACGGCTCCCCCTCGTGGCCGAAGACCTGGGCGTCATCACCGACAAGGTCCGAAAGCTGCGCGACGACTTCGGCCTGCCGGGGATGAAGATCCTTCAGTTCGGTTTCGGCCCCGACCCCGTCGACGAGGAGCATCTGCCGCATCGTCACATCCCGCACTGCGTCGTCTACACGGGCACGCACGACAACGACACGACGGTCGGTTGGTATTACCAGTCGCCCGGCGGCACCGCTCAGACAGCCGAGCAGATCACCGAAGAGCGCGACTTCGTTCGCAGATATGTCGGGTCGAATGACGAGCCGATCCATCGGGCCTTCAACCGCCTGGCGTTCTCGTCCGTCGCCGACACGGTGATCCTGCCGTTGCAAGACATCCTCGGCCTCGGCAGCACCGCGAGGATGAACGTCCCCGGCGTGGCGACGGGCCATTGGGGCTGGCGGTTTGAGTTCTCTCAGCTCACTCCCGAAGTGCGGACGCACCTTGCCGAACTCACCGCTCTCTACGGCCGGTGGAATGGTGAGTTGCCCGATTCGTTAAACAGGACGCATGGGACGATTCCGGCCAACCCGTTAGTGAGTTGAAGGCTCCACTCGCTGCAACAACGCAACCGGGAGGTGGGCGAACAGGGCCGTAAGCGGCAATGTCCGGCCCTTCCCGGAACCGTTGACCTCGAACGAGGCCCCCGAGAGTCGATCCGACCATCGAGTCGAGGCGAGCGAAGGCGGCACGATGAGCGATGTTGATTCCCAGACGTCGCCGACCGGGGGTCGGTCTCCCTCTGGCCCCATCATCGACGCCACGAGCCTGGGCGCGACAGCGATGGCGGCCCGGCCGTCGAGTTCGCGGGCAAACGCGACGACACGATCGGCGTGGGGGCCTTCGACCTGGAGCGGGATGTAGTGTCCCCGTTCGTAGAGGTCGGGCTGCTCGCGGCGGTATCCGAGCGCGACCCAGTGGAGATAGAGTTTGATCGCGCCAAGGTCAGGCGTGCGGAATAGGTCAGCGGCGAGCGCGGATCGATCTTCGCCGCCCGCGAGCCTGGCCTTGATCTCGTCGAGCAGCCTCGTCCGGAGCGGAAAGTCGACCGGCCGGCGATTATCGGGGTCGACGAGCGAGAGATCCCAGAGTTCGCACCCCTGGTAGATGTCAGGCACGCCGGGCGAGGTGAGCTTGAGGAGAGCCTGAGACAGGGAATGGACGACCCCGACCCGTTCGATCTTGCGCTGAAAGCAGACGAAGTCGTCGAGGAATTGGGTCGATTCGGTCGCCGTCAAGACGGAGGTCACGAACGCCTTGAGGGCATCGACATGGGTCGGGTCGTCGTCGGTCCAGTTCGTCTTGACCTTGGCCTCGCGTGCCGCCTTGATCAGATAAGCCGCGATCCGCTCGACGAACTCCGGCGAAATGGCCGACGAGTTGACCCCAAACGGCCACGCGCCGATCAATGTCTGGTAGAGGAGATATTCCTCGCGGGCATCAGGGGCGGTGCCACGGGGTGTCTCGCGTCTGTGCGCGGCGTTCGCTTTCGACCAGCGGTCGATCGCCTCACGCCACTCCTGCGGGAGTTCGGACAGGACGTCGATCCTGATCCTCGCGTCTTCTCCCCGCTTCGTGTCGTGGGTCGCCGTGGCGAGGAATGAGTGTCGCCAATGGCTCAGGCGGCGCTGGTTCTTGACGTGGAAAGCCGAAGGCGTGGTGCCGTAGCGAGCCGGATCGCCGCCGACCTCATTGAGCGAGACGAGCGGGACGTAGCGATAGAACGTGGTGTCTTCGAGGCCCTTCGCCTGGACGGGGACGGTCGTCTGCTGGAATCGGACGGCGAACGCCTCGCGACGGTCGACTTCCTCTTTCGTCAGCCCCTTGGGATGTTCCATCAACAGGGCAGTCTGGACGAACTCGAAGACCGACTCGTCGATCGACGGGTTTCGCCTCCTGGCCCGTGCGACGGCTCCCTCGATCACGCGGCGATCCCACTTCGAGGCGGCTCGGCCCGGTTCGAGGTAGGTCCGATAGACCGGGAAGGTCGCCATGATCGAGCCGATCACCCGGCCGAGTTCGGCATGGGTGAAATCGCGGCTCCTGCGATCGTGCGAGGCGATCAGGGAGAGCCGACGCGAGAGCATGTTCCACTCGCTCGCCAGCGACGAGCGCGTGATAAACCGCTTGGCGTCGAAGAGGACCGAGCGGAAGTCGGTCGACTCCGCCGTGAAATCGCGATAGGCCGCCCGGATGGCTTCTGAGGAGGTCGGGTCGATGAAAAGTCCGTTGATCGCGTTGAGGAATTCGTAGCCGACAGTGCCGTCGATCGCCCAGTCGCGGGGAATGCGCTCGTCCCTCGTGAGGATCTTCTCGATGACGATCGGGAATCGTCGGGCGAGGGCTGAGCCAGGGTGCTTCGCCACGGCCCGGCGATAGCGGTCGCGGATCAGTCGGCCCACCGTCCGCCAGTCTGCCGGCTGCGTGTTGGCCGCCCCGTAGCTCGTGTGGCACGCCCTGAGGAAGAGCCGCTCCTGGACGCGCCGGAAGTAGCCGGCGGGGTCGGCCAGGCCGTCGGGATGGTCGATCCGGAGGGCGGTGACGCCCCCCTCGCTGATCCATTGAAAGATCCGGGCATGCGTCTCTTCGAAGACGCGAGGGTCTTCGGTCCTCAGTCCGGCGAGGTCATTGATATCAAAGAATCTTCGGTAATTGATCTCTTCGGAGGCGACCCGCCAGTACGATAGGCGATAGACCTGCTGTTCGAGAAGCGCGTGCAGCGGGTCAAAGCTGGAGGCGTCGCCGGGGGTGCCTCGATACGAGACCACCGACTCGTCGAGGTACGACGCGATCCTCGGGCTCTCCACGACCAGTCGGGCGAGACGACGCTTGATGACCTCCTTCTCGGACCCGATGCGGGCGAGGCTCAGGTCGTCGATCTCGTGCTGCGCCGGCAGCGTCCGGGCCGACAAGGCGATGCTGCGGAGTTCCTGAACGTCGTCTTCGTCCTCACCGAGTTCGAGCAGTTCGGCCAGTCGGTGCTCCAGGATTGTCGCATACGATCGCGGGGCGATGGGAAGCTCTCGGTCGTGATAGGCAAGCAGGAAGCGTCCGCCTTTCCGCTTAAGCATAAGCTTGCCCGATTCGAGCACCCGGGCATATTGGTCTTCGAGAATTGGCAGGAGGAGTCGGCCGTCGAGTTCGTCTTCGACCGGGGTCCAGTCGATGTCGAAGAACCGCGAATGCGGCGATTGTGGGCCGAGTTCGAGGACGTCCATCCAATACGGATTCAGGCCGGCCACGCCCATGTGGTTGGGCACGATGTCGAGGACGCGACCCATCCCACGTTCTTTGAGCGTGCGGATGAGCCGGCCGTGAGACTGGCGATCGCCGATCTCGGCGTTGATGTGCCGGTAGTCAAAGATGTCATAGCCGTGGGAACTCCCCGGTCGGGCGCTCAGATAGGGGGAGAGATAGCAGTCGGTGACGCCGAGGTCGGCGAGGTAGTCGACGACATAGGTGACATCGTCGAGCGTAAATCCCTTGTGGACCTGGAGCCGATAGGTCGCGCCGGGGCGTCGCAACGGTGCTGTCTCGATCAACCGGCGCTCGGCTTCGAAGAGAGCTTCGGCGAGCGAGCGGGATTCGTCGGTCGGCTTCGTGGCGAGGGGAGGTTCCTCGCGAGGTCGGCTTGTAACGGCCATGTCTCCTCCGGGAACGGTGGTTACTGGCGATATCAGGCCCAACCTATGCCCTGTGCAAACTTCGAGCCAAGATCAAGGTTTTGAGATCCGCGGGGTTGCCGATGGAATGGCAATGGCTTCATTCTATCCGTCGTCTGGGGATACAATGTCAGTGTCTCTTATCGACTCCTCAAAGCCCCGGCGATTGCGCGTCATCAATCGGACCGATGGCCCAGGAAGCCCGCGAGGATAGCGGGTCGTTGCGCCCCACGCCACGGGTCTTGGCGAGCCGGGGCCATGTCATGTTCCACCCACCACTTCGGGAGAGCGGCGCTGGTCGTCGCCTTCATAATGCCCGCGATCCGCAGCCTCCAGCCCGGCGCGCCTGAACCCCTCGGCCCGACCGTCATGCCCGACGGGATCAACTTCGCCGTCTATTCGGCCGGTGCCACCCGGATCGAGCTTCTCCTCTACGATAACATCACCGACCAACGTCCCTCGCAGGTCATCCCGCTGACCTCCGAGACCAATAAGACCGGCGACGTCTGGCATATCTTCGTCGAAGGCTTGCCCAACAAGACCCTCTACAACCTCCGGGCAGACGGCCCCTATCGGCCTGACGTTGACGGCACGCGGTTTAACGTCGCCAAGACCCTGCTTGACCCCTACGCCCCTGCCGTGACCGGCGACTTCTACTGGCACAACGTCGACGCGCTGGCGTACGACAACACGTCTCCCAATGACCCCGACCGCCACCTCAAGATCGGCACCGTCTCGAACGTGAGCGGGGCCTCGCGTTGCGTCGCCTACCGGAGCGACTTCGACTGGCAGGGGGACAAGTTCCCAGACATCCCGATCGAAGAGTCGATCATCTATGAAGTCAGCGTGCGCGGCTTCACGCGGCACCACTCGTCCGAGAGCGAGCTGGGCGGAACGTATCGCGGCTTCATCGAGAAGATTCCTTATCTCAAGGAACTCGGGGTCACGGCGGTCGAACTGCTGCCGATCATGGAGTTCGACCAGTTCGACATCCCGTTCCGTAACCCCGACACCGGCGAGAAGCTCACGAACGCCTGGGGCTACAACACCGTCGCCTTCTTCGCGCCGGAGTCGCATTACAGCTATTACGGCAAGCTTGGAGAGCAGGTCGATGAGTTCAAGATGCTGGTGCGTGAACTCCACAAGAATCACATCGAGGTGATCCTTGACGTGGTGTTCAACCACACCCGCGAGGGAAACCATTACGGCCCTTCGATGAGCTTCAAGGGGCTCGATAACAACATCTGGTACATGCTCGCCCCCAAGCCCGAGTTCTACATGGACTTTACGGGCTGCGGCAACACGCTCAACTGCAACCATCCGATGGTGCGCAAGTTTATCCTTGATTGCCTGCGCTATTGGGTGACGGAGATGCACGTCGACGGCTTCCGGTTCGATCTGGCGGCAGTCTTCGCGATCGACGTTGACCAGAAGGAGAAGGGGAAGACGCCGCTGATCCACGAGATCGAGTCTGACCCCGTCCTATCGCGCACGAAACTGATCGCCGAGCCCTGGAGCATCTCGCAGTATCGCCTCGGCTCGTTCTCCGACCGGCGTTGGGCAGAGTGGAACGGCCGATTCCGCGACGCCGCTCGCCAGTGGATCAAGGGGGACCTCGGCCTCGTCGGCGAACTCG
>JANXSY010000106.1 GCA_025356435.1 Isosphaeraceae bacterium
CTCGAACGCGAAGAACACGGGATTGAGTCAAGAATCGATCGGCACAATGCCCAACTCCGGGGTCGCGTCTCCCAACCAGGGCGCGGGGGTGAGCATCGTCGGGTCGCCGCGCGTCGCGATCGATCGCAGCACGATCTCAGGCAATGCGTCGCACGGGATCGTGATGTCTGACACGTCAGGCAGCCTCTTTACGAACAACAGGATCGGGGTCGCCTTGCAAGGCGGATCGATCGTCTCCTTGGGAAATCTCCTGACCGGTATCAGCGTCGTCCGCGGATCGAACAACACGATTAGCGGCAACATCATCAGCGACAACGACTCGCACGGCATCCTCCTGTTCCAGACCGGCGGGAATTCGGTCTCGGGCAATGACATCGGCACGGATGAGAAGGGTTCGTCCCTCCCGAACACGGGGAACGGCATCTTCGTGATCGACTCAAACGACGCGAAGGCGGGAGGCAACACCATCTCGGGGAATACGATCTCGGCGAACGTCCTCTCGGGGGTCGAGATCAACGGCAAATCCTCGAACAACCTGGTCTCCGGTAACGTCCTCGGCGGGCCGAAGGTAGACAACGTCCCCGGCGTGCAGAAGAAGGTAGGCAACACGCTCAACGGCGTCTTGCTGTCGGGCGGGGCGTCTGGTAACACCCTCAGCCGCAACACGATCATCGCGAACCGGAACAACGGCGTGGCGATCGTCACGTCGAACGGGAACCTGGTCAGCGGCAACACGATCCAGAGCAACGTCAACGGTATCGACCTGATCGGATCGTCGGGGACGTCGATCGTCCTGAACGCTGTGCTCGCCAACGACGGCGACGGGATCAAGCTCGAACAGATGTCGAACGGCAACACGATCGGCGGGATGGCCGTCCAAAATGTGGTGATCGATCAGGTCGCCGCCAAGCCTTCATCGAACGCCGGGTCGGGTGTGGCGGTCCTCACGGGGTCAACCGGCAACCTGATTGACGCCAATTTCATCGGGGTCGACAGTGGGGGGAATTCCAAGCCGAACACGATCGGCGTCTTCTTCGATCAGGTAGAGCTAAACACGATCGGCGGGACGATCCTTTCCCCTGAGGCCAGCGGCACGATCTCGTCGAACAACGTCGCGGGTGTCGAGATCCTGGGCGGGGGATTAAACCTCGTCCGGAATACGTTCATCGGCACCGATCCGACGGGCGAACGGGCGATCTCCGCCGTCGATCCGACGGGCCAAGGGATCGGCACAAATCAGCAGATCGGCGTCTACATCTTCAACTCGCTCAGCAACTTCGTGGACGACAACCTGGTCTCGGGCAACGTCGCCGCCGGTATCGAGCTGGCGGGGGGCACGACGAGCGGCAACGCCATTACACGCAACATCGTCGGTCGCAATCTCGGCCGGGGCACTGCGGGCCTGAAGCCGATCGTGTTCGGCGCGTCGAGGCTGCTCGTTCCGGACTTGGTGCCGAAAGAAAATGTTTACGTTGACCCCAACTCGGTCACGAACCCGTCGCAACTCATGGGGCAGGTGACGAATCGACAGATCGCCGGCATCTTGCTGACCGCAGGGGCCCATGGAAACGTCGTGGGTGCCCCCGGGATGGCAAACGTCGTCGACAGCAACTACTACGGCGTCCAACTCCTGGGCGCGAGCGTGCAGCAGAACGTGGTTCAAGCGAACCTCATCGGCTATGGCGGCGTCTCGACGAACGGGCGGAGCACCGCGACGCCGAACAGCCCGAGCCCAGACGACAACGGGATCGCCTCCTCCACCATGCCGATGAAGCGGGGCCTCGGCAACTTCTTCGGGATCGACCTCGAAGCGGCGGAGAACAACGTCATCTTGGCGAACACGATCGACGGCAACGTCTCGGTCGGCATCGGCCTTATCGGCGGTCAGACGACCGGCAACCTGATCCGATCGAACGACATCTCGCGTACGGGTGCCTATGCGACGTCCGATCAAGTCGTGTCAAACCCCGACTACCTGGGGACGACCGCGGTTGCAGGCATTCCCCTCGGAATGGGCGCGATCCAGCTTACCGACGGCTTGCGGAAAACGGATCTCGCCTTCGGTGCGGGAATCTACGTCGAACAGGCGATCAGCAACACGATCGGCTCGTCTTCCATGGCACTGAACGGTATCCCACAAGTGGAAAGCCGTGGCGACGGCAACACCATCGCCAACAGCGTCATCGCGGGTATCTATCTCAACAACTCCCTCGGCAACCGCATCGCAAGCAACACAGTCGAGGGGGGCTTCTTCGGCGCGGGCAACAGACTCGGCGAGTACGGCGTCTACCTGCTCAACGCAGCCGGGGCGATTTCTCAGATCGGGACGATCGGCAAGTTCGGCAATCAACTGAGCGACGCCAATATCGCCAACCTCCGCGAGTATACCGGTCCGCTCTCTCGGGATAGCGCCTTCACTCTGGTCAAGGTGATCACCCCGCGAGTGACTCCAACCCCCGCCACACCCCACGGCCCTCGCATCCACCACCACGTCTCGCGAGGCAAGCGAGGAGGATGACCGACGGCCCGGCGCGAGATCGAGGTCTCGCGCCGGGCCGTTTTTTCCTGGACGTCTCTCGGATCGGATTAGCCGCCGATCATCGGCAGGCTCCGCGAGGCCTGGCGGCGAGTCCGGCCAAAGTAGACGTTGAGCAGGATCTGAGATTCCAGGCTGAACGGCCGAGGCCCGGTCACGGGGGCCGAGACGCCGAACGTGAGGACCGAAGTCTTCCGGAAGGCGACGTTCAGGCCGGAGGTCAGATTCACGATGTCGGGCGAACCGAAATTGTCCAGCCGGTTAAAGGGGTCTCGGTGATTGAGTGGGATGTTGGCGTGGGCCTCGAACGTGGGGGCGATCGCTGAGATAAAACCGTTCTTGTCTTCGTTGCGAAAGAGGAAATAGCCGACGCCGATGTCGTTGTAGAGCATGGTCGGCTGGTTGTAGTCGTAGGGGACGTCGATCGAGTTAAAGCCGTGGATGTAGAATCGATCGATGTTAAACAGATAGGCAAAATAAGGTTGGATCGTCGTCGTGTTGTTGGCCCTCAGATATTTGGCCCCCGCGAAGTTCGTGGCCGCCGTCTGCGGCGAGATCGCCAACCCTCCCGATACGAGGCTTCCCGTCGGCAAGTCGACATAGAAGACGTGTTTCAGGAAGAGCGTCAGGTTCCCGGGGGCCGTCGAGGTGCCCGCCGTGTTCAAGAGCTTTGCCGTCGGTTGTGAAGTGATATTGTTCAGCGGCAAGAGCAGCCCAAATGACCCCATGCCGTTGTTGAAAGTCTTTTCAAATCCCCAATTGTAATTGTAGATCTGAACCTTCTTGAAGGGTGCCTCGAAATCGCGGTCGAGCTTCGCGTTGACGTCCTGATAGGCGTTCATGCTGAAAAAGACGCGATCCTGCGGGACGGGCGACTGGTTCTCCGAGATCTTGAATCCGCGTACCGACGGGGCGAATGAAGATCGCTGATAGGTCGGGACGATCGACGGCGGCTTCTGTCGCACGGAGAAATGCGCGAAGGACGGCGACATGTCGCCGAGCATGGCAAAATAGCTCACCGGGTTGGCCAACGTATTTGTCGCCCCCGTGTCTCCCCCTCCTCCGGCAAAGAGATTCGGTGAGCCCCCGGCCGGGCCGCCTGGCGCACCTGGTCCGCCCGCAGCCGAGGGTGCCGACCCCGACGCCGACAGGTTCGTTGACATTCCCACCCCCGCACCGGGTGGGCCGGTCGCTCCTTCCGGCGTGCCCTGGCCACCCATTCCGGGAGCGACATTCTGCATTCCCGGTCCCGACTGGCCCGAACTTGCGCCACCGATCTGGCTCTGGGGCGACGACTGCGGGCTCAAGCCCGGCTCGGGCGGCGGCGGCGGTACGGCGAGAGTGGGAACAGATTGTGGCGAGGGATCTTGCGCAAAGACCGGCTGGATCGCGGCCGTCGCTAATAGGCCGAGAGCCACGCGAGTCAGGGAGTGTCGAACTCGTCTCATGGCATTGTTCCTGAGAAGGGGGGGGAAAATTCGATTTCTGACGCTGATCGCCCGGTCTATCATCGACTCGTGGGCAAATCCTACTCTTCCGCCTTTTCCTGATGATTGCTATCTATCGACGAAAAGCACCTTGATCTTAAAAGCAATTACTCTCGACATGTCGATCGTCGCGGTTAATGACATTGCAATAATAATTGGTGTTAGATAAACGCCCTCTCAGCATGTGCTCAACCTTGGTCCGACGGGTTGCAACGGATATGATGGTCGAGCGTCGATTCGGACCGTCTCGCAGTTGAAAAGCCCAGAGCGCCGGCCGAACCATGACATTTCCTCCCGACCCGGACGAACCCGGGACTGAATTACCGAGCAACGAGAACGATGCGATGTCGACGGCTCTGACGCCGTTGCAGCCGTTGTCGAACGACGACGTTTCGACCCGGCATTCCGGGAAGCCGAATTCGGTACCATCGGAGCTGCCGCCGGTTACCAGCGGCGAGCTGGACGCGGCCCCATCGGGGCCCCACGACGACGCGATGCCCACGTTCATCACCCCGGGCAATTTGCCCATCGCAAGGGACGCGGGGTCGGTGGCGAGGTCCGACTCGAATCCCCGGTCTGCTCTCCGATCGTCCACCTCTTCCCGGCCCCGCACGGTGAGCGGAACGGTGAGGTTCGTGCCGGGCGTCACGATCTTCGACAAGTATCGGGTCATCGGCCTGCTCGGCCAGGGCGGGATGGGCGAGGTCTGGCGGGTTCACGACGAGGGCCTTGACGACGACCGAGCCATCAAGCTGATCCGACGCACCACGACCGGCCTCGACGAGGATGCCATTGCCCGCTTCTGGCTAGAAGCACGCGTGATGGCGAAGATCAAGAACCCGCACGCGGTCACGGTCCATGAAATTCACCTCGATCAGCACGATGCCGCCTACATCGTCATGGAGTATGTCGAGGGGGAGAGCCTCGAGAAAGTGCTCCATGCGAGGAAGACGCTCCCGCTGGCCTTCATCTCCCGGCTCGTCTCGCAGGTCTGTAGTGTGCTCGAAGTCGCTCATAAGCAAAAGATCATTCATCGCGATTTAAAACCTTCGAATTTGATGCTTGTCGCCGGTGGCCCCGAGGGGGAAGAGCAATTCAAGGTTCTTGACTTTGGAATCGCGAAGGTTCAAGGGCAGGATGACAGCCCTGAATCCCCACGCACCCAGGCCCGCACGTTTCTCGGCACGCCCCCATACACCAGCCCGGAGCAATCGCTCGGACGCTCGGAGCCTTCGAGTGATATCTACTCCCTGGGCATCATCCTGTACGAGCTGATCACAGGTCGCCGCCCATTCCGGGGCGAATTCCTGAACCTTATCACCGACACGATGAAGGAGCCGCCACCGCCGTTCGCGACGACGAATCCTGCCGTTAGCGTTCCCCCCGAGGTTGAGGCGTTGGTCATGGCCTGCCTGGCCAAGGCCCCCGCCGACAGGCCTCGGACCGCCCGAGAACTGTCCGACCTCTTCCAAGCCGCCATCGCGCCGCCCATCGACGCGCCGCCGCATGTCCCGTCCAGAACCGAAGTCCGCCGGAAACAGTTCCGAGCCGTAATGCTCGGCTCGGCGCTGGCGGTGCCGCTTTCCGCCGTCATACTGCTCTTCGTCATCAACCCCACGCGAAAGTCCAACCCATCCGTTATTGGGGAACAGAACGAGCAGAAGCCTCGTCTCGACGGCTACTATCGCTTTCGAGACGTCTACCTCCCGGCAGGCTACGCTCCCGAAACCGACTCCGGTGAGCCGCTGGTCGAGGGTCGCTGGCCGGCGACCATCGTCCGCAAATCGGACAAAGTCCGTTTCATCCGCGTCCCCGGCGGAGCGTTTGTGATGGGCGCTCAAGTCGAGGTGCCGGGGGGGAAATATCCGATGGAGTCCGAGGTTATCCCCCATCAAGTGGAACTCACTGGCTTTTATATTCAGAAGTGTGAAGTCACGAATGGCGAGATGGAGGCCTTCCTCCGCGAGAATTCCGACCTCGCACTCGACCCCGTCCTCGCGTCGGCCTGGCGCGAGAACTATCGCAAGATGACGACCAGTCTCCCGGCAGGCCGGGCACAGAACCACCCCGCCGCGTTCATCCCCTGGCCCCTAGCCGACGAGTTCGCTCGTCGTCGACAGGGGAACCTACCCACCGAGGCTCAATTCGAATTCGCGACCCATTCCGCCGGTCTCGTCAGTCCGTTCATCTGGCCGAAAAAAGACGACGACCAGCTCTCCACCGAAAAACTCGCGAATATCAACTCCTTGCAGAACGATTTCGGAACCCAAGAGGTATGTATCTACGAGCATGACTCAACGCTCTTGGGAGTCATGGACCTCGCCGGCAACGTCCGCGAGTGGGCCCGAGACGTCTCTCGACCGTACGATCCGAAACCGGTTAAGGACCCCCAGTTCCCACCTGAAAGGAATGACTCTCGCCCGATCGTCGTGCGAGGCGGGTCGTTCCTCACGTCTGAAGATTTTCGATATGTAACGGCCCGGGGCGAGTCGGTCCCGCTCGACACGAAGAGTGACATCGGCTTTCGGATCGTTCTCGAATGTCCCGAAGATCGGCCGCCACTGTAATGAAAGGGGCTCCTCAGCAGAATCTGTGGGTGTGTTTCGGCTCCGGTAGCCTTCCGAGGTTGTGTCATAGAGCCAATTTCGCCACCTGCGCCGTTCGGACCTCGTGGCCGTGAGTTGTTGCACGCTACCGTCCGTCCTGGTATCAAGGAGCGAATCTCGCAACTTGTTCTCCCATCGGGTGATCCCGCCGCCGAGCCTGACCATGGACGACCTCTCACGCTTCTGCTGCCTGAATTCCCA
>JANXSY010000127.1 GCA_025356435.1 Isosphaeraceae bacterium
ATCGAGTTGTAGACGTTTGACTGTTCCATGCCCGGGAGCATCATGCTCAGGGCCGAGAATGAGGTGACGTTGTAGACGAGATAGGCCCCCGGCAAGGCCCCGCGGACGTCGTGGTAGTTGTGGACCGCGAGGCCAATCTGCTTGAGGTTGTTGACGCACTGCATCCGCCTGGCCGCCTCGCGTGCGGCCTGCACGGCGGGCAAGAGTAGGGCGATCAGCACGGCGATGATGGCAATGACCACAAGCAATTCGATGAGCGTGAACGCGCGACGACGGTGCAACATAGACCCCTCCTTGCGGGATCGGAGATGGACGATTGAATAACAATAAATCGATATATTCTAGTCGATCGAAGGGCGCGAGAGGTCATCCGGCCCGAGCGTGCCGGAGAACCTGACGAGTCGGAGGTGCGACTCCGCCCCAATGACGAGGGTGTACGATGCGGCCGGTTTGGCCGAGAGAGGCGCGACGAGGCCCCGTCATTGACGAAGTCGAGATGACGGGATCAATCGCGGTTCAGGCGCGGGGTGGGTGGAAGATCGCCGCGACGCCCGGGGCGGGGTGCGGGTCATCCTCGGAGCTGTGGAGGAGGGGGGTGCCGAGGTCGGGAACCATCAGCGCTGGGCAGAGATTGGCCCAAGGCTCAACGAACTTCGTCACCGAGACGGATGGGGCCGAGGGAACGGGGACGTTTTCCGAGCACGAAGGCCCCGAACAGGGGCGAGGGCGATTGGGGGCCGGGATTGGCGATTGCCCCGCGTCGTCGCTGTCGGCAAGGAGCACATCGATGAACCGTTCGTGGCCCGACCGGTGCGTGACATAGCGAGAACAGCCCGCTTCAGACTTCGTCGGGGCAACGAACAAGCATGCCCAGAGGACGATGATCGCCCCAGCCGCCAGTCGTAAGCGAGTCCCCGAGGAACAAAGCCGCATGGATATCCGTCGCTGAGGAGTGCGATTTGAGAACCGCTGAACTTGAACATTGACAGGTTAGTCCAACTCGACCCCTATTCGCAAGTAGGAAGTTCTTCAACAATATGCGAAAAAATCGATTGTCTTGGGACGGCGTTGGTGTTTCAATAAGGTTGGATCGAGGCAGGGCGTGCGACCCTTGTCGGTCGCGAGTTTCTTGTCCGTTCACCAAACACACAGGAATCGAACGATGCGCAAGCTTTTCCCGCTGCTCTCCGTTGCCATCCTCTTCTCGGGCCTCTCGCTGGTCGTCGCCCAGGACGCCAAAGAAGTCACCATCACCGGTGATGGTGTCTGCGCCAAGTGCGCCCTGAAGGAGACGAAGACCTGCCAGAACGTCGTCACCGTCAAAGAGAACGGCACCGACGTCAAGTATTACCTCGCCGCGAACGCCGTCTCGAAGAAGTACCACGGTGCCAGCGGCATCTGCACCGCCACCCCCGACGCCCCGGTCAAGACCAAGGTCACCGGCACCGTCGAAGAGAAGGACGGCAAGAAGGTCATCACCGCGAGCAAGGTCGAGAAGGCCGAATAAGGTCTCTTCGAGCCAACGCGGTCCCGATTGAAAGGCGACGGCCCAGCCCACGCTAGGCCGTCGCCTCGTTCTCCTCCCGAGCCCCTCTTTATGGCCGAACTCGAGACGACTCGACCGGCGCTCTTGATCCTCGGCGCGAGTGCCCGCGCTGCAGCCTCGTCGGCCTGGCGTGCCGGATTTAACCCGATCGCCGTCGACCTCTTCGCCGACCGCGACCTTGCCGCACGATTTCCCGCGCATCGCGCCGACCGCGACACCTATCCCGCCGACCTGGCCCGGATCGCCATTGGCCTGCCCGATGCGCCCTGGGTCTACACCGGGGCGCTCGAGAACCACCCCGGACTCGTCGACCGGATCGGCCGGGAACGTCCCCTGCTTGGTATCTCGGGGGACGCCCTCCGGTCGGTGCGCGACCCTCAGAGATGGACAGCCGCCCTTCGCACGGCCGGGATACCTGTCCTCGAATCGCGGCTCGCGGGAGACCCACCCCCGACGACCGGCGATTGGGTCTTGAAACCGCTGGCGTCGGCTTCGGGGCGGGGGATTCGTCCCTGGACGCTGGGCGAAGGCCCGATCCCGGCCGCGAGCCAACTCCAGACGCGCCGCGAGGGTCTCTCGATCGGCGCGACGTTCCTCGGACATGGTGCGTCGGCCCGGCTTGTCGGCGTGACCCGGCAGTTGCTCGGGGCATCCGCAGGGGGGCTACGAGCTGCATATCGAGGGAGCGTCGGACCCTGGCCGATCGCGCCCGAAGTCGAGGCTGCGCTGGTCCGATGGGGGGCGGTACTGACGTCGTGTTTCGGGCTGCGCGGCCTGTTCGGCGTTGACGCCATCGTCTCGGGGGGGACGGTCTGGCCGGTCGAGATCAACCCGCGCTATTCGGCCTCGGTCGAAGTCCTTGAAGCCGCGCTCGGCCTGACCCTGATCGCCGACCATGCCCGGACCTTTGGACGAGATGTCGAGACCCCGCCTCGGTTCGAGTCGCGAAAGCTCGGGGCCGCGGCGAAGCTCATCCTGTTCGCTCGGCAGCCGGGACAAGCCCCGATCGATTGGCCCTGGACCGACCCGACAGACCCCCAGCCCACGATCGCAGACCTCCCCGCGCCGGGGACGATCCTTGAACCGGGTGACCCCGTCCTGACCGTCCTTGCGAGGGGTCCAACAGTCGAAGCCGCGCTCGCGAGGCTCAAGGCCCGCGCGGCGACCTGGCGTCGTCGGATCGACGGCTGGCTTAGAGTTGAAGATTGATGACGAGCAGAATCGCCGTCGTCGCGAGCAGGACCGTGAAGATCATCCCGCAGAGGCGGAGGGCCTGCGAGGCGATCGTCCGCCACGACTCGTGACGGCTCGCCGCGTAGACCAGGCTGATCGCGACGACCAGGGGGATCACGTACCAGTAGACGTGGATCGACGTGAGATTCACGATGAGGTCTCCGCCTTGGCGTCGTCGGCAGCAGTCGGCACGGCCTCGACGCGCTGCGCGGGGCCTTCGTAGGCGTCGAATATGGCGAGGATGTTGAGCAGACCCGCCGCCTCGGTGTAGATGAACCCGACCTCGACCAGCTTGCCCAGGCGGGGATAGAGGCCATTGATCAGGTCGGAAGACGGCTCAGCACCGTAACCCCAGAGGATCGGCCCGAGGCCGAAATGCTGAAGCGTGGCCTGGATCAGGGCAGGCAGGGCGGCGATACCGGCAAAGAACTGGAAGAGATACCAGCCGCAGAAGTGCTCGACGTCGGCCAGCGGGTTGACCCATCGCCAGTAGAGGATCTTGCCGTCGCCGAGGCTCAGGCCGACGAAGAAGAGGAAATAGATACAGACGAAGTAGAGGATCGCCTTGCCGTAACGGCCCTGATAGGCGTGCCCCAACCCCGGGACGAGGAAGGCAAGCAGCGCCGCGAGCCGGCGATTCTTGAGACGAACGGTCGTCGGAGTCATTTCGCCCCCAAGCCGGTCAGAGCAACGTGGTCCACTTTTGATAGGGACGTGCCGATCCGCCAAAACAACGAGTTTAGCAAGTCGGCCGTCCGCACGCCTACCCCAGCCGAAGATTGTCGCGACGACATCCCGTCCGTTACGTTACCCTGGGAGAAGATCAACGGTTTCGGGCGCTCGAGCAGTGGAAGGGACTTGAGGGTGGCCAAGAAGAAGAAAGTCCGGGTCGCATTCCGAAAGAATCGCCAGAAGCGGACGCGTGCCAACGACATGACCCGTTCGTTCCGGCAAGACGACCCGTCGGGGACCGACTCGATTTCCTCCGAACGGGTAAGAGCCAAGGGAGATCTGTCCCGGCACCGGACCGTCATCCACGAGTCCTCCGACGACCCTGCCACCGCCGGTACGGCCAACGACCCCAGCTCAATGCTCGCCGTCGACCTCTCGACCTGCCAGCCGGGGCGCGTGATCCGGGTCCACGGACTGGTCTCGGTCGTCGAGTCCGAGGCGGAAAAGAAGGAATATCGTTGCGGGGTAAGGCGCATCCTCAAGACGCTTTCGATCGACGGCCGAAACGTCGTCGCCGTGGGCGACCGCGTCTGGTTTCGCACGACTGGGACCGATGAGGGGCAGATCGAGAAGGTCGAGGGCCGTCGCGGCACGCTCACGCGGGGCTATCGCCGTCGCGAGCATGTCATCGCGTCGAACGTCGACCAGCTCCTGATCGTCTCGGCCCTCCAGGAGCCGGGGCTCAAGCTCCCGCTCATCGATCGCTATCTGATCGCCGCTGAGAAGGGGGGGATTCGGCCGGTCGTCGTCCTTAACAAAGCGGACCTGGTCGACATCGCGGATTACCAGTGGATTATCGGGCTCTATTCGCAACTCGGATACGAGACGCTCGTCACGTCGGCCGCCGACGGACGCGGGATGGACCGGCTCCGCGAGCTGCTCTCCGAAGGGGTGACGGCGTTCTCGGGGCAGAGCGGCGTCGGCAAAAGTTCGCTCCTGAATGTGATCCAGCCGGGATTGAATCTGCGGGTCCGCGAGGTATCGGGCTGGACGGCGAAGGGGAAACACACGACGACGGCGGCCGAATTGATCCGCATCGTGCGCGGGGGATTCGTCGTCGACACGCCGGGACTGCGACAGTTCGAGTTGTGGGACATCGAGCCGGCGGAGGTCGAGGCCTATTTCATCGAGTTCCGTCCCTATATCCCCAAATGCAAGTTCCCCGATTGTTCGCACACGCATGAGACAGAATGTGCGGTCAAAGACGCCCTGTTTCGCGGCCAGATCGATCAGGGCCGGTTTGACAGCTATCTTAAACTGTACTCACAGCAGCCGTTCGAGCTCGACTAGTGAAAAGTCGAGGCGAACCGGCGGGAAGACTTGGGTAAATTCTCGCTTCCGACCCCGGCAACATCCGATAAAAAATGGGCCGGGTGTGTCGGAAATGACGCCGAATGGATTAGGAGTCGTCCCTCACCTTTCGTTCGGTTGCCCAGTCGGAGTTGATTTCTAGGATGGAATCCATTCACGACGCGACGACCGTCTTTCCTGCGCATTCTGTTGTCGAAGGCTCGGACTTTACGTTTCCGAGGGGTGAGTTGATGCGTTACGTCTTCTGCCTCGGGATGTATCGTTCGTGCTCGACCTGGCAGTATGAGGTCATCAGCCAGCTCGCCGAGTCGCATCGGCGCGGCGTCCGGCTTGGTTTCATCGAAGGTATCCACTTCGACGAGATCCCGGACCCGGCGCATGACCGTCTCAAGGTTCTCAAAGCGCACGACTTCCACTCGATCTTC
>JANXSY010000152.1 GCA_025356435.1 Isosphaeraceae bacterium
CGCACGAAGCGCAGGGACACACGCGGCGGGCGTGGTGATCGCCGACCGGCCGCTCCAAGACCTCGTCCCGCTCCAGAAGCTGCCGAATAAGGATAAAGACAAAGAAGTCGTCTCGACCCAGTGGAACATGGGGGACGTTGAGAAGGCCGGCCTGCTCAAGATGGACTTCCTGGGGTTGCGGAACCTGACGAGCCTCTCCTCCGCCGTCCGGCTGATCCGCGAACGCCATCCCGATATCCCAATCGACCTCGCGACGCTGCCGCTCGACGATCGTAAGACGTATGAACTGCTCCAGCGCGGTGAGGGCAAGGGGATCTTTCAGCTTGAAGGAGCGGGCATCCGAGACCTTCTGGTCAAGATGAAGCCCGACCGCTTTGCCGACCTGATCGCCATTCTCGCGCTCTATCGCCCCGGCCCGCTCAACGGCGGCATGGTCGACGACTACGTCAACCGGAAGCACGGACGCGAGAAGCCGGTCTATCCGCACCAGGTGATGAAAGACGTTCTTGAAGAGACCCACGGGGTTATGGTCTATCAAGAACAGGTGATGCGGATCTTGAACCGGCTGGGTGGGATCGAGCTGTCGCAGGCGTATGCGTGCATCAAGGCGATCTCGAAGAAGAAGACCGAGACGATCGCGCAGGGTCGGCAGCAGTTCGTCGATGGCGCGATCGAACGCGGGCTCGACCGGAAGCAGGCGACCGAGATCTTCGAATTGATCGAGTTCTTCGGCGGTTACGGCTTCAACAAGTCGCACTCGACTGCCTACGCGCTCGTGCTCTACCAGACTGCCTGGCTCAAGGCCCACTATCGAACCGAGTTCATGGCGGCCGTGCTCTCGTCCGAGATGGACGGGGCCGAACGCGAGAAGTTCTTCGTTGAACATATCGACGATTGCCGCCGGATGGGCCTCGAAGTCTCGCCACCGAACGTCAACGCGGGTCGAGCCGAGTTCACGGTGTCGAAGGACGACAAGATCGAATTCGGCCTGCTGGCGATCAAGGGGGTCGGGCTCAAGGCGATCGAGGCGGTCGTGGCGGCGAGAGAGAAGCACGGACCATTCACGAACCTTACCGACCTGTTCGAGCGCGTCCCCGCCGGTGTCGTCGGCGCGGCGTGCGTCGAGGCGCTCATCAAGGCCGGCGCGTTTGACTCGCTCGGCGGCCACCGAGCCCAGTGGCTCGCCGTCCTGCCGCGCTCGGTCAAAGATGGCCAGGCCGCACAGGAGTCGCGGCGGCGCGGACAGGTCGACATGTTCGGCCTTTTTGAGCCTGAAGCCACCCCATCGAACGGTCAGGCCAACGCCAAGTCGACCGCACCCACCCTGCCCGACGTGCCCCCGATGCCCGACGCTGAACGGCTCGCCGAAGAGAAAAAAGTCCTCGGCTTCTACATGACGAGCCACCCGCTCGCAGAGCACAGCGAGGAGCTCAATGCGCTCGCGACGCATCGCGTGGCCGACCTCGCGACGGTTCTCGAGAAGGCGGAGGTCGTGCTCGGCGGGATGCTGACCGGGGTGCAGTTGCGGAACGTCCAGAAGTCGCGTTCGGGACTGACCCGTATGGCCAAGCTGACGTTTGAAGACCTCACGGGGAGCGTCCCCTCGATGCTCTGGCCCGAGGACTTCGCCAAGAACGAAGCGATGATCAAGGAAGACACAATCTGTTACGTCCGGGGGACGCTCGACCGTCGTCGCGACCCGGCCGAATTGGTCATCACGAAGATCATCCCGCTCGACAAGGGGGCCGCCGAACTCTCGCGCGGGCTGGTCGTCCGGCTCACCAAGGGCGTGATCCAGCCCCCCGACCTCGAACGCCTGCTCCGGACCGTGAGGAACTACCCCGGCAACCTTGACCTCTACCTGGAAGTCGTCGGCCTCGAAAACATCCGTCGGGCGATCTACAAGGCCGGCTCGTCACTGAAGATCCGCCACGACGAACGACTGCTCGCCGACCTGGGAAACCATCTCGGATCGGGGAATGTCCGCCTCCTTGGCCAGCGCGGATTCACCGCGAGGGTCGCGCCGACCGCGCCGGTCGTGGCGGCCGTCGCGCCGACGTTCGAAGAGTCGCCCGTAGAAGAGGATGATGATTGAAAGGCCAGCATTAGAAGATTTGTTTCCGTCAAGAGCGCGTTTGGTAAATAAGATGTTTTTAGTAACTTAACGTGTTTGAATTGGCCCGATGAACTGGTGAGACGCGGCCCGAAAACCTTCCCCAGCATCACTCCAGACATTCATCAAACCTTCACCACGCGAGTGGGCGCACCCGGGTAATATAACCCTGCCTGATGTGGAGGCGGTGGATCGTCGTGTCGACGGGACGCCGCCGAAAATCCGATGCGTGTGAGCTGGATCGGCCGAACGAAAGCCGTGTGACATCGCCTTGTTGCAAGGTCGGCGAATTTCGATCGACTTCAAGACTGTTCCTAGCGAGACACCACCGAAATGGATGGCCCGATCGTTCTCCCCGCCCGCAGACGAGTCATTCCGAAGACGTCGCTGGGGCTTCTCGCCGTCGTGTTTTCCGTTGTGTTTGTCGGCGGCTGCGGAGGAGACTCCGTGCCATCGGCTGGTTCTTTACATCCGGTCAAGGGCAAGGTCAAGCTCGAAACGTCGGGCACGCTCGCCGGGATGAAGATCCTCTTCATTCCCAACGGCGGCGGTGCTCGGACCGCGAGCGGAGAGCTTCAGACGGACGGCTCGTTTGAGCTGACGACCACGTCTGCCGGAGACGGGATCGCGGAAGGGATTTACAAGGTACGTCTGGATAAAATTAACCCTGTCCTGGACAAGAAGTCCAAACCAGCCCCCACCGTGCCGGTCAAGTATCTTGACGAAGACGAGTCAGGATTGACGGCGACGATCAAGCCGGACACTACCGAGGTAGGGCCGTTCGTCTTGACGGCCTCCAAAGCGGCCGCTTCGTCGAAGCGTGGTCGAGACAACAACGATTAAGTGGTTATGCCGATGGTCCCGCGGGTTCGCGGGATCTGTGTGCGGGTTCGGGAGTGCCGAGCCTGCATCTCTCTGTTCCGAGGTCTGAATTCCATGTCGGTCAGTCGCAACACGATTCGTCGCGGATTTACCCTGATTGAGCTGCTCGTTGTCATCGCGATTATCGCCGTGCTCATCGCGTTGCTCCTCCCCGCCGTTCAGGCTGCTCGCGAAGCCGCGCGTCGTGCCCAGTGCACGAACAACCTCAAGCAGCTCGGCTTGGGCTTGTACAACTACGAGAGCTCCAACACTGCGTTCCCCCCGAGCGGTGAGTCGACCAACTTCGGCAACAGCCCCGCGACCACCCAGTTCGTCGACGGTTCCTTCAGCACCCAGGCCCGCCTCCTCAGCTACCTCGAAGGTGGCGCTCAGTTCAACGCCATGAACTTCGTCGCCGCTTACAACGAAGGTTCGGGCATGAATTACACGGGGGCCTCGGCCTCGGTGAATATCTTCATCTGCCCCTCGACCGCCCGCACCAACCCCCAGCGTGACGGCGTCGACCCGAACGATCCGACCTCGACGAGCTTTGGTCGTGGCTACGGCTACACCGACTACGGCCCGACGTGCTACACCGACATCGACCCCCTCGGCACCAACACCGGTTTCTCCCCCGCCACCCCGTTCCGCAACAAGGCGGCCCGTACCAACGGCTTCCTCAAGCAGGGTGCCACCCGGATCGCCGAAGTCACCGACGGCACCAGTAACACGATCGCTATCGGCGAAGACGCTGGCCGTGACGAGCGGTTCACCAGCCCCTACACCGAGATCGACGCTGTCGCCGGTGGCGACCCTCGTGGTGCCGGCCCCGCTGGCGGTGCTTCGATCGCCCGCCGCTACTGGCGCTGGGCTGACCCCGACAACGCTTTCGGCGTTTCGGGTGCCCCGAACAACAAGGCTCGTCCGATGAACGAGGTCGGCCCCTACGGACCGACCCCCGGCCCGCTCGGCACCAAGGGCAATAACGCCGGTGCGAACGACGAGCTTTTCTCGTTCCACTCGGGCGGCGTCAATGTCCTGATGGGCGACGGCAGCGTCCGCTTCATCAAGGATAGCGTCAACGTCATCACCCTCCGCGGCCTCATCACCGCCGCCGGTGGCGAAGTTCTCTCGTCCGACTCTTACTGATCTGACGAAACGCTCTTGGTCAGACCGAGCCTCGCGAGAAATCGCGAGGCTTTTTTTTGCTGCGCATTCATGGTGTTTTTATGTTCATCTTGGTGCGGTCGCGAATGCCTCTATATTTGCCTAGACGAATGAATCGCGATGGCGGCCCCAAAGCGTTGTGTCTCGCTTCCCCGTGGAATGGTCAACCTGTTCTTGCTCGTTCGCGGAGAAGGTCACTATGGATTTCTCTCTGTCGCGGGCAAAACTCGGACTGAGCGCTTCTTCCACAACGTACAACGTCATTTTTGACAATTATATTCGTTTGGGCCCATATGAATGAGAGGCGACTTCTATGACTATCCCGGCGGTGACATGCCGACCCCAGCCTTCGAGGCACCTCTCCTTCCTCGACCGGTATCTGACGCTCTGGATTTTCTTGGCCATGCTTCTTGGGGTCGGACTAGGCAACACGGCCCCCTCGGTGGTGCAAGGCATGACCAACCTCTCGGTCGGCACGACCTCCATTCCGATCGCTCTGGGTCTCATTCTTATGATGTACCCGCCGCTGGCCAAGGTCAGGTATGAGGAGCTGGGCCGGGTTTTTCGCAACATTCGCATCCTGGGACTGTCTCTCGTTCAGAACTGGCTGATCGGACCCGTCCTGATGTTCGCCCTGGCGTTAGTGTTCCTGCCGGATAAGCCAGAGTATGCGATCGGACTCATCATGATCGGGCTGGCTCGCTGCATCGCGATGGTCATTGTCTGGAACGACCTGGCGAGGGGCGATTCGGAGTATGCCGCAGGGCTGGTCGCGTTCAATTCGATGTTCCAAGTTCTCTTCTACTCGGTATACGCCTACGTCTTTATGAAAGTCTTGCCCCCGCTGCTTGGTTACTCGTTCGGCACCGTGGACCTGTCGAAGATCACGATGGGGTCGATCGCCACCAGCGTGTTCATTTACCTCGGCATTCCCTTTCTGGCCGGAATCCTGACCCGGTTGATCCTTGTGAAAGCTAGGGGGCGGGAATGGTATGAGCGGCGGTTCATACCGGCGATCAGCCCGCTCACTTTGGTCGCGCTGCTTTTCACCATCGTGGCGATGTTCTCTCTTCAAGGGCGGAACATCGTCCGCATCCCCTTCGATGTCATTCGGATCGCTGTGCCGCTCCTGATCTACTTTGTCGTGATGTTTCTGGTCTCCTTCTGGATGGGCAGGAAGCTGGGAGCCGACTACTCGAAGACGACGACGCTCGCGTTCACGGCGTCGAGCAACAACTTTGAGTTGGCGATCGCAGTGGCAGTGGCCGTCTTCGGCATAAACTCGGGGGCGGCTTTCGCGGCCGTGATCGGGCCCCTCGTCGAAGTCCCCGTGATGATGGGGTTGGTGAATGTCGCCCTCCACTTCCAACGCCGGTACTTCGAGCCCGTGGCGGATTGTGGTGGGATTCCCTGAGCCGACGGCAACCAAGCAAGGGGGCTCTGGAAAGAGATTTGGTGAAAAAATGATGTTAAACAGAGCCTGACGGGTTAGAATCCAAAAATAGCCCACCCTCGCTCGCGCCGATTCGAGCCGATTCGACCATAATTGCTACGTTCCAATTCGTCGTCGGGAGTATGACTCGCCCATGAGAGTCTCACACTTGGCCTTGCCCGGCCTTCTCGCGGTCGGATTTTTCGGCTCGGCACTTTCGATCGCCCAGAATGTCGACCCTCCCGAGCCGAAGTGGTCGGCCGAGCAAAAGGGTCACTGGGCGTTCGTCCCGCCGATCCGTCCTGAGCCGCCTGCCGTCAAGGACCGCGCGTGGGTGCGGAACCCGATCGACGCCTTCCTCCTTAAGTCGCTCGAAGACGCCGAACTCGCACCGGCCGCCGAGGCCGATCGCACGACACTGGTCCGTCGGCTCACGTTCGACCTGACTGGCCTGCCGCCGACACACGAAGCGGTCGAGTCGTTCGTTCTCGACAAGTCGCCCGACGCTTACGAGCGGCTTGTCGACCGCCTCCTCGCTTCGACCGCCTACGGCGAGCGCTGGGCGCGGCCGTGGCTTGACCTGGCGCGGTTCGCCGAGAGCGACGGGTTCAAGAGCGACAAGTCCCGGCCCAACGCCTGGCGATATCGCGACTGGGTGGTCAACGCCCTCAATGCCGACCTGCCCTATGACCGATTCGTCGCGCTACAACTTGCCGGCGACGAGATCTCCCCGGCTGATCCCGATGCGTTTATCGCCACCGGGTTCAATCGGAACTATCCGTTCGAAGACAACAACATGGTCGCCGGCCTGAATCAGCAGCTTATGCTTGATGATATGACCGACACGACCGCGTCGGTCTTCCTCGGCCTCACCGTTGGCTGCGCCCGCTGCCACAATCACAAATATGATCCGATCAGCCAGCGTGACTATTACCGCCTCCAGGCCGTCTTCGCCGCCACGGCCCCCCGCGACGACTTCGCCCTGGCCCCACCCTTCGAGAAGGCTGTTCATGCCTCCGTCGCGGCCGAGCACAAGGCGCGGGTCAGCCGGGTCAAGACCGAGATCGACGCGGTCGAACGCCCCTACCGCGCCAAGCTCCTGAGCGCGACGATGGCCAAGCTTCCCGCCGAGGTCCGCAAGGCGCTTGAGACCGATCCTGAGAAGCGGTCGGTCTTCGAGGAAGACCTGCTCCGGAGCAACGCCAAGAAGCTCGCCGTCGAGCCCAAGGCGATGCAGGCCGCGATGTCCCCTGCCGATCGCGCCGTGTGGACCGCCCGCACGACCTTGATGTCGACCCTCGCCAAGGCCGGCCCTGAACCGCTCGACGCCGCAAGCGGGATGACCGAATCCGGCCCGAAGGCCCCCCCCGTCTACCTGCGCCGGAAGGGGAACTTCAAAAATCCCGGCGGCGAAGTGCCCCCCGGCCTGCTCTCGGTCTTGAACGAACCCGGCAAGACCCCGGCCTTTGCCCCAACGGCCGCCGGCACCTCGGGCCGTCGCAAGGCGTTTGCCGAGTGGCTCACCCGGCCCGACAATCCGCTCACTGCGAGGGTGATCGTCAACCGGATCTGGCAGGGGCATTTCGGCCGGGGAATTGTGGCCTCGTCGAGCGACTTCGGCACCCAGGGAGCCGACCCCACCCATCCCGAGCTACTCGACTGGCTTGCGACCGAACTGGTCGCTCGCGGCTGGAGCATGAAGGCGATGCACCGGCTCATCGTGTCGAGCGCGGCCTATCGCCAGTCGAGCACTCCTCGCGAGAAGACCCTGAACGACGACCCCGAGAACACCCTGTATGGCCGGATGACGCGACGACGTCTCGAAGCCGAGGCCGTGCGTGACTCGCTCCTGGCCGTTTCGGGCCAACTCGACCCGCGTCTCGGCGGCCCGAGCGTTTTCCCTGACCTTCCGCCCGGGATCGAGACCCGAGGCGGCTGGACACGCTCGGCCTTGGATTCGGACCGCAACCGCCGGAGCATCTATGTCTTCGTGCGGCGAAACCTCAAATACCCGATGTTCGACGCCTTCGACACCCCCGATACCAACACGACCTGCCCCGAGCGGAACGTCAGCGTCAACGCGCCACAGGCCCTGATGCTGCTGAATTCCGACCTCGTTCTCGACATGGCCCGCTCCCTTGCCGGTCGCGTCTACCGCCGGGTGTCTGACCATAACGACAAGCCCTCGCTGGTCGTCTCGGCCTACCTCCTCGCGTTCGGCCGCCGTCCCGACCCCGACGAATCCGCCCGAGGAGTCGCCTTCCTCGACGCCCACCCCGCCCGTCTCAGCGGCCGGACCGGTCCGAAGTCACCTCCCCTGCCCTCGCCGATGCCCGACGGCGTCGTACCCGCGCAGGCCGCCGCGTTCGTCGACTATTGCCATGTGTTGATGAATTTGAACGAGTTTGTGTTCGTGGATTGAGGGCGGCTTCGGAAGATAAAATCCTACATGACCTCGCCGTGGTTTCACCATCTTGCGAGTGCTCAACCGATTTGCTCTCATTGATCGGCCAATGTGGGGCTGTTAAATGCCCCAGTATATTAATCCCTCACTGGGGTGACCGATGCCAATCTCCTTTAATTGCGGCCAGTGTGGCAAGCCATACGTGGTGAGCGACGGCCTCGCTGGCAAAAAAGCGATGTGCAAGCAATGCAGCAACCGGATGACCATTCCGGGTGATGCCGTCGCGGAGGTCCCCGCTGCCGCCCCAGTCTCGCGCCCTGCCTCGCCCCGACCAGCCGCCGCGTCGGTCTCTCAGCCCAAGCCCGTGCCGACCGCCGGGTTGTCGTTCGATGACGTCTACGGCATGAACGAGCCCCCCTCTGGCCTGCCGCCCGCCATGCCGAGGGCCGGCTCGGACGCCGATTCGGGAGTTGAATCACCGGTCAAGAAGAAGAAAAAGAAGAAGGGATTCGTTTCGTCGGGCGGAGCCCAATCAGCCTCGTCGAATTCAGGCGGCGTGCTCAGCGGCATTCGTGTCCTCGGGATCATCATCGCGATCGTTGTCGGTGGGCTGGGTGCCTTTCGAGGCATGGGGCTGACTTCGAAGTCTGATCTTATGCAGTTCAATGAACGGCAACTCGCCCACGTGAACCAACTCACGGCGGCCCTTAAAGGTGTGAAGGACATGCCCTCGGCGCAGACGGCGTCGGGAACTTGTAACACCATTCTCAACGCCATGATCGCCGACCTTGAGATAAACGGCCGCAAGAAGGCGCGGGTCTCCGACATCAATGAGGCGAAAGCTGCAATTCTGCCTCGGATCATGCAGGCAAAGGGGGAGTTCGAGACGGAAGTCCGAAGGCTGAGTATGATCCCAGGCGCTGTCCCAGCATTAAACATCCTGACCGCGATCACGCGACTTGAGACGCTAGAGAGAGAACTCACAGCCCAGAATGCCGGGCTCGGCATCCAATAGCCGGCCGTTGTGATAAGATCGATAATAGAAGGCTCGCTACGCTCCGGAGGACCGTCCGATGATTCCGCATCGCGAATGGACGACCAGCAGACGCGACTTTCTCGCCCGCGCCGGACTCGGTTTCGGGGGACTGGCGCTGGCCGCAATGCTTGCTGACGAAGAGGCGCGGGCCGAAGTCCCCAAGATTGACCCCCGCCAGCCCGTCTCTCCGCGCACGCCCCACTTCGCGAGCAAGGCCGACCACGTCATCTTCCTCTTCATGGAGGGTGGGCCGAGCCATATCGACCTCTTCGACCCCAAGCCCGAGCTGACCAAGCGGCAAGGCCAGCCTCTGCCCGCCAGCTTCGGCAAGGTCTTCACCCCGATGGGCGTCGGCGGCAACAACCTGCTGGCGACTAGCCACAAGTTCAAGCAGCATGGCAAGTCGGGCACCTGGGTCTCCGACTGGTATCCCGAGATCGCCACGGTCGTCGACGACATCGCCCTGATCCGGTCGTGCTGGGCCGATGGTGTGAATCACGTCGGCAGCGTCTGCCAGATGAACACCGGTAGCATCCTCGCCGGTCGCCCGAGCCTGGGGGCCTGGGTCACTTATGGCCTGGGCACGACCAACCAAGACCTTCCCGCGTTCGTCGTGATGAATGACGCGGCCGAACCGGTCGGCGGACCACGGAACTGGGGCAACGCCTGGCTACCCGCGACCTTCCAGGGTACCCCGTTCCGCAAAGACGGAGCCCCGATCCTCTACCTGAACCCGCCCGGCGGCATCACCGACGCCCAGCAGCGGGCCAAGCTCGAACTGATCTCCGGCCTCGACCGTCGTCACGCCGAGCCTCGCAAAGACGACTCCCGCCTTTCCGCCCGGCTCGCTGCCTACGAACTCGCCTACCGGATGCAGGCCGAGGCCCCCGAGGCGGTCGACCTGGGGAAGGAGTCGGCCGAGACCAAGACGCTCTACGGCCTCGAAGACGACCGCTGCAAGGAGTTCGGCGCGATGTGCCTGCGCGCCCGACGGCTCGTAGAGCGAGGTGTCCGCTTCGTCCAGCTCTACTGCGGCTCGGGCAGCCAGTGGGACGCCCATAGCAACCTCGAAGGCAACCACTCCAAGCTCTGCGCCCGCAGCGATCGGCCTGTCGCGGGCCTCATCAAAGACCTCAAGCGTCGCGGCCTGTTGGAGCGCACGCTCGTGATCTGGGGCGGCGAGTTCGGTCGAACCCCGATGACCGAGGGGAAAGACGGTCGCGACCACAACCCCTACGGCTTCAGCATGTTCATGGCGGGCGGGGGGATCAAACCCGGCATCACCTTCGGCGCAACCGACGAGTTCGGCCTCTACGCCGTTGAAGACAAGGTTCACGTCCACGACATCCACGCCACGATCCTGAATCAGCTCGGCCTCGACCACCTCCGTCTCACCTTCCCCCGCGACGGCCGCAACGAACGCCTGACCGTCAACGCCGGCAAGGTGATCAAGCCGATCCTGGCGTGAATGTCCACCGGCAAGCGATGGGCGGAAGAGAAAACCGGTCTCCGGCCAAGCACACTCTCGGCAGGACTGCGGAACGATGAATGCCAAGCTCACGGAACTTCTCAATAAGAAGCAGAAGCAAGCGGGAGCTGGCGAGAGCATCGACTGGGACGACCGTCGGAATGTCTATATCGCTGCGGTCAAGGGCCTCTACCAGCAAATCGAGGCGGAGCTGACCGACGCGATCAAGCAGGGAATCGTGACGCTACGGAAGCGGCCAAAGGATCTGACCGAGAACTATATCGGGACGTATTCCGTGGATGACCTAATTCTGGTCATCGGCGATGAGCAGGTCCGCTTGGCACCCCGAGGGCGAAATATTGTCGGTGCCGCCGGTCGTGTCGACGTGGTCGGCGAACGTGGTGAGGCAACGCTGATCTTGCAGCCCGGTGCGACCTGGGAGTTTGTACAAACCCGCCAGCCTACGCTACAGACCGTGCCGTTCGACGGTTCCACTCTCGCTGCGGTGCTACAGTTCGTGATGCGGGTTTAACCGCAATGCCCGTCCCGTTCTTCGTTGACGAGACTGCAGAGCCGCAAACGCTCGACGAGATTCGTGACTGGCATCGGGGGATCGTCGATGCGCTCCTCGGTCGGCGCACTCTCGTGCAGAATGCAATCCGGGTCGGCTCGACGGTCTCTTCGCTATTCGTGGGCATGACGGAGAGCGACGTTGACGCCCACTATGACTCACAACGGCGTGAGTTGGATCGGCTCACCGTGCTCAACCTGGTGGCGAGCGCGGAGGCGACCATCAGGGTTGATTACTTCCGCCGCGTTAAGGGAAAGCGGAAAGACCTGCTCGCGGTCACCTATCGGAAATGGCACAAGACGCTCTCGGCCAAGAAGAAACCTCGTCCGAACTTCGATGACGGCGGAATTCTTGACGTGCTCAAACAGGCCGGCGTGTTGGACAAGACCATAATCGGGCGGTATCGCGAGTGTCTCAGGGCGCGGCACTAGGTAGGTCACGGTCGATTCTGGGCTAAACCCGTGGAGGTCGATCGGCTCGATCCGAACGATGTCTATGCTCGCGCCGACGCGCTGCTGCGGGCGTTGCCTATCTGAGAGATCAGTGGCCTGATCCCCGGCACGGTAGGTCTATCCGCCAGGAACGATCCGCAACCATGCCGAGGCTATCTTCGCCTATGCCGAAGCTCGCCGGTAGGCGGCCGATGAGATAGAACTAGAGTTGAGCGTGTTTCCGATCCAGAATGGTAGGGGGCCGATTCTTGACCCGAATGTGGGTGGGGCCCGGATTGAGTCTCACGATCTCAGGAGAGATGTCGATGAGCCGAGCCGCTAAAATCCTGGCCTTTGCGGGTAGTGCCCGCGAGTCGTCGCACAACAAGATGCTGCTGGCAATCGCCATTGAGGGGGCGAGGGCGGCGGGGGCTGAGGTGACGCGAATTGATCTCCGAGACTTTCCGATGCCGCTCATGGATGAAGACCTGGAGGCGGCGGGCGGCACCCCCGAGCAGGCCGGGCGGCTCAAAGACCTGTTCGACGCCCATGACGGACTGCTGATCGCCTGCCCCGAATATAACAGCTCGATAGCGCCGCTGCTCAAGAACACGATCGACTGGGTCTCCCGGCCCGACGCCCGTCGAAAGTCGGTCGCGTGCTACACGGGCAAAGTCGCCGCGATTCTCTCGGCCTCGCCGGGCAGCCTGGGAGGGATTCGTGGGCTGGTCCACGTTCGGTCGATCCTGGGCAATATCGGGGTGTTGGTGATCCCTGACCAGATCGCGCTACCAAGGTCGTTCGAATCGTTTCATACCGACGGGACGATCAAGGACGTGAAGATGCACGCAGACGTGACCGCGCTTGGGGCGAAGCTGGCGCAGGTAACGGCTCAGCTCCATCCCTGACCCCGGCGGAGGAAAGCCAGAGAGGCATCGCCCCCGCCTTGATACGGAAAGCGGGGGGATGCCCACCCGGCGAGGAGGCCATCCCGGGCGAGGACGGCCCTCGGTTCCGTACTTTATTTGGTCGCGCGGTCGATTGCCCGACCAGCCTTCTCGCCGGGTCCCGAGGGGGGATTGACGGCGTCTTTGATGTTATCTACACCTTTGTCAATCGAGGCCCCAGCCTTCTCGGCCGGTCCCTTCTCGCAGCCAGTGAAGGTTCCGAGGGTCAGGGCGACAAGGGTCATCGGGATCAGCGACTTCAGGTTGAGCATGAGGTTCCTTCCGGAGACGGGTGAAGGCTGAGCCAACGGCTCCGCCGCGAGACATCTTCTGCTTTGGCTGCAAAGTCAGTGCCAAACCCGCCTCCTTCGGATCAAGGTTTGAGATACTCCTCGCCTTCGAGTCCGTTGAGGTAGGCGAGGGTGGGCTCCAGTCCCTCGACGGGGCGACCGGGGACGCGGCCGGCGAGGTCGCATTCGTGGAGCAGGCGGAGGTCGTCGAGGTACTCAGCCGGCTCGGTTGGGCGTCGGGCTCGGGGGTTGTCGTCGAGATCGTGATGGTGTGCGATCAGCCAGAGGGTCCGGTCGGTCACAGCGCCTCGCAGGGCCTCGACCCCCGCCACGACATGGTCGCCCGGCCCGGTCCCCTTGCCGACGTCGTGCAACAGCGCGGCAAGGAGGAACTCCTCGTCATAGGGCCGGGCCTCGCGGGCGATCTCGAAGACCTGAAGGCTATGGTAGAGGGCGTCTCCCTCGGGGTGGGTCTTGGGGTTTTGCTTGACCGCTTCGAGCGGGATGAGCCTCAGCCGATAGACGGTGAACCGCTCGAGATGGTCGGCCATCCGGCCCACGTCACCGATTGGCTCGGGCTCTTCGATCGGCCCGACCGGATCTCCCGAGCGGACCAGGGCGACGGCCTCGGTGCGGACTTCGGAGTCGCTCGGCAGGTCGCCCGGCCGGACACTTCGTCCGAGCACCGCCGCAGCCTTGCGTTTGGCGGTATAAAGTTCGGACTCGGTGAGGGCTTCGAGCCAGGTCGAGTCGTCGGGCTCACGGGCGGCGACCAACCGACGCGCGGCCTCCTGGGCGATCTGGCGGCGGAGCCGGTCGTCGGCGAGGGGCGTCCGGTGGGCTTTCTTGTATCGGTCGTGCATGGGTGATGTCGATCTATCGGTTTATGGAAGTCCGAGGACGGTCTCGGTGAGAGTTAGCAACACGCCCCGTTGGGCGAACTCGGTGAGCAGGCCCGGCTCGGCTTCAGGGTTGACCGGTCGGATGGCGTCGACAATGAGGGTTGTTGGATAACCCCGACTGAGCAGCCCCTCGACCGCCGCCCTGACGCAGTAGTCGGTCGCGACGCCGTAGACCACGAAGGTCGATCCGTCCCGGGCATATCGAGCGAAGAGGGCGTCGGCGTCGTTGCGATGGAAGAGGTCGTAGTCGTCCTTCTGGATGGTCAGATGGGGCGGCGGTTCGGCCTCCAGCGCCTCCCCAACGGGCAAGACCAGGCTGCCCGGCCAGTCCGTCGCCTCGATACGCTCCTGGCCCCTCGTGCCGATCATGCAGTGGGGAGGGAAGGTCGAAAGCTCGGGAGATCGGGGCGTATGGGCGCAGGCGGTCGCAATCACGGGGATGCCCCGCTCGCGGGCAAAGGCGGTCAGGCGGGCGAGGTTGGGGATGATCGCGGGGCTGCCTTCGATGAACAGCGAACCGCCCGGTTCGAGGAAGTCTCGCTGGGTGTCGACGTCAAGGAAGACGAGTGGGCCGTTCAGCATGGGCAAAGGGTCTGCGAGGGCCTCGGACAGGGGCGGGTTGCTACCCTTCCGATCATAGCAACGGCAGCGCGCCGGGGCGACAGCTTGCGTGGGACCGTGCCGGGGCTGACAATGGGCCGTTGATCGCAACGGATGACCTGATATCGGCCGGAGAGACGACGATGACCGAGGCCCCGACGCTCTTCTTCGATGTGGGCGGCGTGCTCCTGACCAACGGCTGGGACACCGGATCTCGCAAGCGAGCGGCCGAGGTCTTCGGCCTCGAATACCAGGAGTTCCAGACCCGCCACGAGATGGTCAAGACGGCCTTCGAGACCGGCCAGATCGGCCTCGACGCCTATGTAAAGAAGACGATCTTCCACAAGCCGAGGTCGTTCAGTCCCGAAGCCTTCAAGGAGTTCATGTATGGGACTTCGGCAATCATCGGCGACACGCTCGACTTCGTCCGAGCCCTCGCCGAGACGGGCAAGTACAAGCTCTATACGCTGAATAATGAGTCGCGCGAACTGCATGAGCGCCGGGTGAAGACGTTCGGCCTCCAGCCCCTCTTCCGGGGGTTCCTGACCTCGTGCTATCTCGGCCGGGTGAAGCCCGATGAGGACATTTACCGGAACGCGCTGGGGATTGCCGACTGCGGCCGCGAGCAGGCCCTGTTCATCGACGACCGCGAGATGAACATCGAGGCGGCGTCGGCCCTTGGGCTCAATACCTACCGGTTCGTCGGCCTGGAACCGCTCCGGGCCTTCTTGAAGCAGACCTGGAACATCGAAGCCTGAGCGTTCGCCAAACATTCCGACCTTGTCCGCCCCGGGGTCGGCGTTAAGATAGGGAACTCGTGATCCCTGCTACCCTGGGAGGTACGGCGTGCGGATTGCCTATTTTGACTGCTTCAGTGGGATCGCGGGCGACATGACCCTGGCCGCGCTCGTCGATGCCGGGGTCGACCCTCGCGCGATCCAGTCGGCGGTGGCCAGCCTGGGGCTCCCCTGCGAGCTGACCTTTGAGACGGTCAAGCGGTGCGGCTTCCGGGCCAACTATGCACGGGTCATCACGCCTCCAGAGCACGCCCATCGGCATCTCCACCACATCGAGGCGATGATCGACCGGAGCACCCTCACCCCCCGCCAGAACGACCTGGCGAAGCGGATCTTCCGCAAACTGGGGGAAGCCGAGGCGGCGTCGCACGGGGTCGATATCCAGAAGGTCCACTTCCACGAGGTCGGGGCCGTTGACTCGATCGTCGACATCGTGGGCTCGGCAGTCGGGCTTGACCTGCTCGGGGTCGACCGGTTCGAGGCCAGCGCCATCCCGCCGGGTCGCGGTTTCATCCGCGCAGCGCACGGCCGGATGCCCCTGCCCGCCCCCGCGACGGCAACGCTCCTGAAGGGCATCCCCCTGGCCGAGTCGACCGTCGACTTCGAGCTGACCACCCCCACCGGAGCGGCGATTATCGCGACCGTCGCCGAGGCGTTCGGCCCCTTGCCCGCGATGACCGTCGAGGCGATCGGCCTCGGCGCGGGGACCAAAGACTTTCCCGACCAGGCAAACATCCTCCGCATCTTCATCGGCAAGGTTCACCTGCCTGCGTCGACCGACCGCGTCTGGGTGCTCGAGACCAACCTCGACGACCTGCCGGGCGAGGTCGTTGCCTATGCGACGGCGAAGCTCATGGAATGTGGTGCCCTTGATGCGTTCGTGACGCCGATTCAGATGAAGAAGAACCGGCCCGGGGTGATGATTACGGTCTTGTGCGACGAGCCCAAGATCGGCGACCTGGAAGAGATCCTCTTCCGCGAGACGACCACGCTGGGCATCCGCCGCTATCCCGTGAGCCGGCACAAGCTCAAGCGGCAGGCGGCGGAGGTCGAGACCCCGTTTGGCACGATCAAGGGAAAGCTCGGCTGGCTCGAAGGCCGGCCGCCGACATTTAGCCCCGAATACGAAGACTGTGCCCGCGTCGCCCGCGATGGCGGCGTGCCGCTTCGCGACGTCTACCAGGCCGCGCACTCGGCCTATGCGCAGGCCCGACCGACCACGGCCCCTGCTCCGCCAGCGGGCGTGGTGGACCACTCTCACAGCCACGATCACCCCCATTCTCACCCCCACGACCACCCCAAGGACTCGGGGTGATCGAGTCTCGGTCCCGGAGCATGGATGCCCAAGGAGGGACACGGCGATGACACAGATCTGGCAGTTCTCGGCTCTGGCGACACTGGCCTCCGCGACCCTCGCCCTAGCATGGGCGTCGATCGCGCTGGCAAGGCGGGCCGGCGCGTCAAGGTCGGCGTCGGCCGCCCTGGGAAAGCGAGTCGATGACCTCTCGTTGCGGCTCCGGGCGGTCGAGACCCGGCCCTCCTTGGCGACACCGAAGCCGCCTACTCGTCCGACAGCGGCCCCAACCCCGGCCCGGCGCGGCGTGACTCGACGGGTTGACGCGCCAATGCCCTTCGCATCGGCCGGCCCGACTCTGATCGCGGTGCCGAGCCTGGCGTCCTTGGGGAGCGAGGCTGTGGCGATCGAGGCCGCTGGTGGGCTCTCACGGAGATTCGGAGCAATCTGGACCCTCGCTGACTCCGGAGAATCAGCCGGGGCTATCGCGGGAGCGACCGGGTACCCGATCGGCCAGGTTGAGCTGATCCTGGGCCTACGACGGAGTTCGGGACTCGCCGAACCCTCGGGGGCTTCGAGCTATGAATGACGAACTTATCCCCCTCGACCCCGTCGCCGCCGCCTGCATCGACCGGACCCGCTCGTCCGTCCTGAACGTTCTCGTCGTCGTCGGGGCCGGGATCGCCGCGAGCGGACTGGTCCTGGGCCGGCTTGACCGGGGGGCTGTCTTGTGGGACCCCATCACGTCGTGGCGGATCGCCGTGGCCGTGCTTGTGGCGATCTTCCTCGCGAGCCGGCTCCTGCTCCGTGTCGGGTCGGGCCGCGAGGCCCTGCGAGATGCGTCCGGCCGGGCGGCGCGATTCACTCGGGCACATGTCGTCTCGGCGGTCGTCGGCGGCCTCGCGGTGCCGCTGGGATTCGCCTACGGATGGGCGATCCAGCCCAAGATCGAGGCCGTCAGCCCGTTCTGGGTCGTCGCCCTCGCGACAGGCTTCCTCGCGCTGCCCCGGGGCCAGGAACTCGACGGATTCGACGACCCGATGCCTGACCCCGACCCTCAGTCCCGACGGGAGTCGGCATGACCCCGAATCAGCGCACGCTTCTCTACATCTATGCGGGCCTGGTCGCGATCTGGCCGTTGCGTTACCTCGTGGTCCGGATCATCGAGCCGCTGTACGACTACCTCCGCCCCGACTCTCCCCGGTTCGTCTCGAACGACCCGCCGCTCGTCTCGGCGATCATCCCGGCCAAGGACGAAGAGAGCACCCTCGCCGACTGCCTTCGCACCGTCTGCTCGCAGTCCTATCCACGGCTCGAAATCCTCGTCGTCGACGACCGGAGCACCGACGGTACGGGGGCGATCGCCCGCTCCTTCGCCGAGACTGACTCGCGCATCCGAGTCATCACGATCGCCGAGCTTCCCGAGGGCTGGACCGGCAAGACCCACGGCCTGCAACTCGCGGCCGGTCAGGCGAATGGCGACTGGTTCTGGTTCATCGACTCCGACACCCGCCACGAGCCTGACAGCCTCTCGATCGTGATGGAGTACGCCCGGAGTGAGGGTGCCGACATGGCCAGCCTCATCCCCGAGATGCGCTGCGACACCTTCTGGGAGCGGGTCGTGCAGCCTCTCGCCGCCGTCGTGCTCATGCAGTCGTTCCCGCTGTTCCTTGTCAATAATGACAAGACCAAGCTCGCCTTCGCCAATGGTCAATACATCTTGATCGAAAGGACCGCTTACGAGGCGGTGGGTGGGCACACCTCGGTCAAGGACAAGTTCGTCGAAGATATCTACCTCGCCCGCCGGATCAAGTCGAGCGGCCGGTCGATCCGCGTGGCGATCGCGCAAGGGATCGGCACGACGCGGATGTATACGTCGCTGCCGACGCTGATCCGGGGCTGGAGCCGGATCTTCTACGACGCGACGATGCGCAACCCCTGGCGGCTCGCCCTCAAAGCGGTCGACCCGCTGATTTTCAGTCAGCCCGCCCACATCGCCCTCATCGCGGCTGTGGTCATGCTTTTGGCGGGGGCAGGTGGTGCGTTCGCCTGGTGGTTGCTGGGGATCAGCATCGTGCATCACGTCCTGAACGCCGTGGTCCTCCAGCGGATCTACCGGTTCTCGTTCCCCGGCGGCCGGGGGGCAGCCTGGTATCCGCTCGCGGGCCTGGTCATGGACTACATCCTCTTCCGCTCGATCCGGTCGTGCCTGACGGGCCGGGTTACATGGAGGGGGACTTCCTATACGAAGACGGTGCCGGTGGCGACCGTGGCCGCACCGGTCTCGAAGGCGGGATAGAGATGGCGTCTGCAACCCTGAATATGGCCCTGACCTCGCACAACCCCGCCACCGGCCTGCCGCTCGGGGCCGTACCGACGACCCCCTCGGAGTCGGTCGCCGCGATCGTCGACCGGTCTCGCGTGGCGCAGGCTGAATGGGCTCGAACCTCTTATCGCGAGCGATCGGCCGCCCTCGACCGCTGGCGGATCGCGATCGGTCGCGACGCCGACGGATGGGCGGGGGCGATCCGCGACGAGGTGGGCAAGCCGTTTGGCGAGGCACTGGCTGAGGTCGTCTCGTCGCTCGACGCGATCCGCTGGACGGCCCGGCACGGCCGCTCGGCACTGGCGGGACGGAGCCTGCGACCCGGCCATCAGCGATTGATCCTGGTCGGAACGTCGCGGCTCGAATGGCGGCCGGTCGGCGTGGTCGGGATGATCGGCACCTGGAACTATCCGCTACTCCTCAACGCCCCGACGATCGCCCAAGCGTTGTTCGCGGGCAACGGCCTGGTCTGGAAGCCGTCGGAACTGGCCCCTCTGCTCGGCCAGAAGATCCACGACAGCCTGGTAGACGCCGGCCTTCCCGACGGCCTGGTCGCGACCGTGCAAGGGGGCGGTGACGTGGGCGAGGCGCTCGTGGCGGCTGGGATCGACAAGGGGCACTTCACAGGCGGGATCGCCGTCGGACGCCGCGTCCTTGGGGCGCTCGGCCTCCGGGGCATCCCGGCAATCGCCGAACTCGCGGGGTTCGACGCCGCCGTTGTCCTGCCCGACGCTCCGCCCGAGCCGACGGCGAATGCCCTGGCCTGGGCCTCATTCGTCGGCGCGGGGCAGACCTGCGTCGCGGTCAAGCGGGTGTTCGTCGTCGGCGACGCCGCACCGTTGGCCGAGGCACTCGCGAGGAGGGCCAGGGCGCTTCGGGTCGGCGACCCATCCTCCGGCGAGATCGACCTTGGCCCACTGATCTCGGAGACGTCCAGGTCGCGGTTCGACGCCTCGATCCGGGCGGCCGAGGCAGCGGGGGCGCGGTTGATCACCGGCGGGCGGGCGATCGATGGTCCGGGCTGGTTCTACGCCCCAACGGTCTTGCTCGCCGACGACCCCGTGCCCGAGGCGAAGCTGGCGGGCTGCTTCGGCCCTGTGGTGATCGTCCGGGGCGTCGCGACGGCCGATGCCGCCATCGACGCCGCGAATGCCGGGGCGTATGGGCTCTCGGCAAGTGTCTGGGGTCGCGACCTCCGCGAAGCGCGCCGTCTCGCCGGTCGGTTGGAAGCTGGGATGGTCTCGATCAACGACGCCGTGACCCCCTCTGCCCACGCGTCATCCCCGTTCGGCGGGATGAAGGCCAGCGGCCACGGCCGGACCCGGGGTGTCCTCGGCCTCCGCGAGTTCGCCCAGCCCCAGACCCTGCAATCGCGATCGTCGGGCGGATATCGGCCGCAGTTGTTCCCCTATTCGGGGCGACTGGTGGGGTTGATGAGGGGCTATATCACGCTCTTTCATCGGCGATAGACATTCTCTCTCATCCGACTCTGGCCGCCATGATGGACCGAAGTGGCCGCGATGAGTAAACTAGCCCTTCATCGCCGCCTCACGGGGTTCGCGGTGGTCCGAGATTGCGAGAGTGGCGGAACTGGCAGACGCGCAGGATTTAGGTTCCTGTGCCGCAAGGCGTGGGGGTTCAACTCCCCCCTCTCGCATTTTCTAGAGCTTTGAGGTCACTTCCACCGGACCGGTCGGAACCGAAGCTGCTTGAGGGTGCCGATACGCTCCGGCGAGCCGATGAAGGTCCGGTCGGGGAAGCGGTAGAAGGCGCGGATTCCGGCCAGGGTTTGCTCCCCCATGTTGGAATTGAACGACATGCCGGCCAGATATTGGAGCCGGAGGTTGCGATCGGTGTTGATCTGGGCACCTCGGGACCACTCCTGAAGCTGCGGTGCCTGCCCGGCGTAGGTGGCGAGCAGGTCGATCCCCTCCTCGACCACCCAGTCGAGCCCCTTCCCGAAGCCCACGTCGTGGAGTGACTGTTTCACACGCTCGTGGTCCAGACGGTCGAGCCGCCGTTGCAGGACGTCGACGTCGATGACCGTCGGATCGACCTGGCCAAACAGGATAGCGTCGTAGCCGAAGCCCTCACGATCGTTGCTCCAGAGGATGCCGTTGGGGAAGACCTGGAAGAAGGTGGCGATCACGCTCTTGGTCGTCTCCAGGTTGCTCTCGTAGAGGGGAATCCAGAGGCTCACGATTCCGCCTGGATTCAGGTGGTCGCGGCACATCTGGTAGTACTCCACCGTATTCAGCGCGGCACATCCCTTGACCCACGGGTCGATCGGGTCGGAGGTGATGATGTCGAATTTCTCTCGGGTCGTGCGGAGGAAATGTCGGCCGTCGTCGTAGACCACCTCGACCTGCTTGCCATTGACCGTGTGGGGGTTCTCGCGGTCGATACCGTCGACGACATGGTAATTCTCCTTACCGAACATCGGTGTCACCCTGGTCGGCACCAGGGGCTCGATGTCGCAGATAACGATCCGCTTGACGTCGGGATGCACGACGAAGCTGCCGGCCGTGACGCCCGCGCCGCAGGCGACGACCAGCACTGATTCGGGCTTCTTGTGCACCAGCGCCGGGATGTGCCCCAGCATCCTCTGCAGTCGCATATCGGCGGGCTGGGTCGACGCCTGGACCTTGCCCGCGCCGTGGAAGCTCCGCACGCCGTCCCGCGTCTTGGTGACGGCGACCGAGACGTTCGCCCCCTCGCCGACATACGTGCAGAAGACGTCCGGATCGCCCGGCCCACGGGGGACGTCTGCGTCGTTAAAGATTCCGGGGGCCGACTGCGGGAGCAAGCTCACGGTCTCCCGGCCATACGCCACGAGCGCCCAGGGCACCGGCGTTACGCCCCAGGCGAGCCAACCGGCCACCCCGAGGGCGGTCGCCATCGCTACGGCCCCGCCCAGTCGCACCCTCCCGAGTGCGGGTCGGAGCAGAGGCGTCAAGACCACCAGCGCGGCGGTCGCGGCGAGGCCAATCAGGACCCGCTCGGAGTTGACCGTGCCGATCGCGGGGACCAGCAGCAGGCTGAACACCAGGGCACCGGCGATGGCACCGATCGTGTTAGCCGCATAGACCCCCCCGACGAGCCGCCCTGGGTCTTGGCCGCGCGAGGCGACCGCCGCCAAGGCCAGCGGAAAGCTCGCTCCCCACAGGCAAGCCGGCGGCAAGATGGCCCAGAGGCATCGCACCAGATCGAGCTGAAAGGTATACCAGGGGCTCGGCGAGATCCCCGGGACGATCGGCCAATAGGGCAGTGACCCCGAGATCATGACCGCGGTCCACGCGATCGCCGCCGTCAGGAGCCACTGGCAGGCACCCAGCGCTAGTCGAGCCGACGCGGCGCGCCTCGCCAGGATCGCCCCGAGGCTGCTGCCGATCCCCAGGCCGATCAGGAAGACCGCCAGGATTAACGAAAAGGTGTAGACGGTGCCCCCGAGCAGCAACGAGAGCAGCCGGGTCCAGACCACCTCCGCCCCCAACGCCGCCATCCCTGAGACGGCGATCGCCAGATACACGGCCCAGGCACCGGGCACGCGGGCCGCGCGCTTCATCGCGGGATCGGCGGCCGCCTCATACCGGGCCGGGCCGGCCGCCAGAATCAGGGCGATCGCGGCCACGGCCAGATTGAACGCGATTGCGACGTAGGTGGCGGTGGCCATGTCGTGGACGCGGAGCAGGTAGAAACCGGCCAGCAGGCAACCAAAGACGGCCCCGGCGATGTTGCCGCTGTAGAAGACGCCCAGCCACGATACGCCCCCGGGGCTGCTCTTGACCCAACGCGCGATCGCCGGCAGTGTCGCGCCCATCAGCATTGTAGGCGGCAACAAGCAGGCCCCGGCCACCACCCCACGCACCAGGATGCCATACGTGCCGAACGCGGCATAACGCACGTAGATCCGTTCGACATGCGGCATCCCGAACAACACCGCGAGCCCGATAGCGGCGATGCCCAGTTCGAGCAGCGCGTAGACACGGAGCGGGTGCCACCGGACCGAGACGAGACGAGGCAACAGCAGACTGCCCAGGCACATGCCGCCCATGAACGTCCCCAGCAGCACGCCGAGGGAGACGGCGGTCGAGCCGATCACCAATTGCAGAAGCTGGAGCCAGACGACCTCGTAGATCAGGGCCGCGCAGCCACTGCCAACGAACATCACGAGTAAGACGGGCAGCAACCGTCGATGGCGGGCCCGGCCGCTCGGCGAGGTCGGGTGGCGTTCGATCATCGCGGCTATCTCCCGGAACGAGAGGCGAAACGGCGACTAGACGTGAGGATTCAACGCGATCCGCTCGCACGAGCCGACCATCGCGGCAAGGCTCTCGGGGTCGCCGAGCCTGTGCTCGTGGCCCACGACGATCAGACCCGACTCGGGCAGGCCGCTGACCTTCGCCAGTTCCCGAGTCTCCGAGAAGGGGATCACCTCGTCGGTCTCGGAATGCAGGATGACCGTCCCAGGCTTGACGGATCGGGCCGTGCCCCAACGCTTCCAGGCCGGGCAGAGCAGAACCATCGGCGTCGAGCCGGACGCCAGATTCATCGCCACAGCCCCGCCCCGGGACGAGCCTACGATCACGTCGGGGTGGTGTCGGTCATACTCGTCCTGGGCGGCGCGGACGGCCTCGGCGAAGTCATCATCATCGAGCGCGGGGTTGATGACCTCATGGCCCCGCTCGATCAGATAACTCGGTTTGAGACCGCCCGGGACCGAATTCCAGCCGTGGAGGAAAAGGATCTTCATCGAATCTCCGGTCCTGACCCGCGTTGTGAGGCCGCACCGTCTGTGAGCCGGGGAAGGATGGACGAGAATCGTTTGTGCGGTCTTATCTGTTCACTTCTTTTCCCGCGTGAAGGTCCAGAGATGAGCCCCATCGACCCCGTCACCAGCCTTGAACTCGGTGGCTCGCGCGTTGCCGGGTCCGCCGACGCTGATCGTCAGCGAGTCTCCCTCGACTTTGTAGAGGCCGAGGTTGTCACCAACTTCGTCGCCGTTGCTCCCCTTGAACTTCACGAAGTCGATCGACTTCGGCGAGGCGGACTCGCTGATCGTGAACTCGCCTTTGAACTCCATCTCGTCGCCGTTCTCGCCGGTGAGCTTGGCCTCGACCTTCGACTCCTTGAAGGTGATGACGATGACCCGGTCCTTGTTCGGTCCGACGACCGCCTTCCATTTTCCTTGGAAGACCGTGAGGTCGCCCTTGGGCTCTGGCTTGGCTTCTGCCTTCTTGCGGGTGAAGACGACGATGTTCGGCGGGCCGCCCTCGCCGGCCTTGAACTCGGTCGGTCGGTCTTTACCGGGGCCTCCTGAGCAGACCGTGAAGGAGTCGCCTTCGAGCTTGTAGAGGCCGAGGTTATCCTTTATCTCGTCCCCTTGGGGCGAGGTAAATTTGACCCAGTCGATCGTCTTCGGGCTAGCCTTGTCATTGAGCACAACCTCGCCGATGATCGCAAAGTCATTGCCGTCGGCGGTGCCCTTGACGGCGACCTTTTGTTTGGTCACCTCCATCGTAATCGCAATGTTCTTCTCGGGGCCGACGGTTGCGGTCCACGCCCCCTGGAGTTTGGCGAGGTCGCCCGAGAGGGCCTTGTCGTCGGCCGGGGTGGCCCCGATCAGCGAGGTGGCCAGTGCGAGGGTTGTGAGCAGAGTCATCATTCGTTCTCCGGTCAAAAGTGAGAGTGTCTACTTGGCGACTGGCCGTTCTGTCGCTAGCCACGCCTTGAGTTCGCGGTCGAGTGTCTTGGCCTTTTCGGGGAACTGGGCCGCCAGGTTGCGACGCTCGGCGGGGTCGCGCTCGACGTCGAAAAGCTCGGGCTGGCCTGCGTTGGTGATCACGAGCTTGAGGTCGCCCCGCATCGCGGCGAGCTGGTTCGCGCCCTCGCTCCGCCACTCCCAGAACAGGCTCCGCTCGGCGGTCTTCGCGGCCCCCGTCCAGATCGGCATCAAGTTGCGGCCATCGACGTTCCAGGACGAATCGGGGGTGGTCCCGGCGGCGTCAAGGAGGGTCGGGAGGATGTCGGTCATGTGGACGAGGTCGCGCGAAATCCGCCCGGCGGGGATATGTCCGGTCCAGCGGACGACTCCCGGGACGCGGATGCCGCCCTCCCATAGGGTGCGTTTCTGGCCGCGAAACGGGCGGTTCGAGTCGTGGAAATTGCTCACGCCCTGATTGCCTGACTCGAATGTCGCGCCGTGGTCGCTCGTAAAGATCACGATCGTGTCGTCGGCGAGGCCGAGCCGTCCGAGGGCTTCGAGCACACGGCCGACGTTACGATCGAGTCGCGTGACCATCGCGGCATAGGTGGCGTTCAGCGGCTTCGCGGGGTCAACCTCGGAGAACTTACCCCGGTGAAGCGTGACCTCGTCGTCGGGGGCCTCAATGTGAAAATGGGTGGCGATGTAAGGCAGATACAGGAAGAACGGTGCGTCCTTCTTGCGACCGAGGAAGTCGATCGCACGGTCCGTGAATAGGTCATTGGCATAGCCGGTAATGGGCTTTAGATCGCGACCCTGCCAGAGTTCTTTGGGGAACTGCTCCCAGGCGTGCCGGGCGTCGGTGAAGCCGAAGAACTCGTCGAAGCCTTGATCCATCGGGTGGACGTAGGTCTTCGCGGGCGGGCGCGGTGCGCCGTGGTGCCATTTGCCGAAGAGGGCCGTGGCGTAACCGCGGGCCTTCAGCGCCTCGGCGATCGTGACCTCAGCGGCGGGCAGGTCGTCGTTGTTCCGGCTGACTCCGTCGTGGATCGTATATTTCCCGGTCATCAATGCCGCGCGGCTCGGGGCACAGACGACGGCGGCGGTGTACCACCGCGTGAACGTTGTGCCCGAGGCGGCCAGGCGGTCGAGGTTCGGCGTAGCCCATTCCTTGCGGCCGTTAAACCCGACGTCGCCCCAGCCGAGATCATCGGCCAGAATCAAGACGACGTTGGGCGGGCGTCCTTCACGGGCGAGAGCGGCCCCAGGCGGGGCGAGGCTTGCTGCGAGGATGAGCAGAGGAAGGCTCAGACGAGACATCAAGCGTTGTCCGGGTTTAGGGGCGTCGGGTCGGCCGAGCGGCACCCAATAGGATGGCAGGCAGGTAGGCCGATCGCCAGGGGCTTCCCACCGAGACGCGAGGGTCGGGCCTTGCGGGCGTGCGAGCCGGGGCTATATTGGCCGTTTCCCCTGCCGCTTCCGGCAATCGGGCACGAACGACGTTGGAGACGACGCGATGAGTCAGCGCAAGCTGCGAGTGGGCATGGTCGGCGGCGGCGGACCGGCCAATTTCTTCGGGGGGCCGCACCGCCGGGCCATCTTGATGGACAATACGGCTGAGTTGACTGCCGGGGCGCTCCGGAGCAATCCCGAGGAGTCGATCGCATCGGCCAAAGACCTCCATTTCACGCGAGGTTACGGCGACTGGAAGGGAATGGTCGAGGCCGAGGCCAAGCTCGCAATTGGAGACCGGATCGATTACGTCACGATCGTCACGCCGAACGACGCCCACTTCGGCCCGGCCGACCTCGCCGCCGCCCACGGGATCGGCGTGCTCTGTGAGAAGCCGCTCACGACCACGCTCGACGAGGCCAGGCGGCTCCAGAAGACCGTTGAGGCCACGGGGACGCCGTTCGTCGTCGCCTATACCTACACTGGGTTCCCGATGGTGATGCTCGCCAAGACCCTGGTGGCCGACGGAGCGATCGGCGAGGTCCGCAAGGTCGAGGCGTGGTATCCGCAGGGCTGGCTCGCCAACAATCTCGAACAGTCGGGCCAGAAGCAGGCTGCGTGGCGGGTTAACCCCTTGAAGGCGGGCGCTTCGGGATGCGGCGGCGATATCGGGACGCATGCCTACGAGTTTGTCCGCTTTGTCGCCGGGGTGGGGGCGACGAGGGTCCAGGCCCGGCTCAAGTCGTTCGTCGCCGGTCGCGCGCTTGACGACGACTTCACAGCCTTCGCCGAGCTGGAGAACGGCGGGATCGCCACCATCGCCGCCTCGCAGATCACCATCGGACTTCAGAACGACAACGGGTTCCGGATCGCGGGCACGAAGGGCACGCTCGAATGGTCGATCACCGACCACAACAACCTCAAACATTATCAAGGCGGCCAGCCCCTTAAGATCTACCGGCTCGGGGCCGAATATGACTATTTCCCCGCGTCGATCAAGCCGTATATTCGCGTCCCGTCAGGCCATCCCGAAGGCTTCCACGAGGCGCTCGCCAACCTCCACCTGACGCTCCAACTGACGATCCGCACCAAGCTCGGTGAGCAGGTGCCGACCCCCTTTGCACACCCTGGCATCGCCGACGGCGTTGCGGGTATGGCGTTCATCGAGGCGGCCGTGGCTAGCTCGAAGGCCGAGGGGGAATGGACGAAAGTCGGGTGATCGCTCCTTGGGGGCATGCCTCGTGCGGTCTGCGGGCCTCTTCCCTTATAATGTGGGGGAAGAGGTCCGCTCGAAACTGGTCGCCGCCCGGGAGTCTGTCGTGAAAGAGCCTCTCGTCCGATTCAGCGTCGCCATCGGGGGCGAATTGCTCCGGCGGTTCGACCGATATCGCGAGGAACACCGCTACCCCAACCGGAGCGAGGCGGTGCGCGGCCTGATGCGCGACGCGCTCATTGAGGAAGCGATTGGGCACGATGAGAGCCCGGCGATGGGTGTCGTCACCCTGGTCTACAACCATCATGTTGGCCGGGTCGCCGACCGGCTCACCGAGTTGCAGCATCTCCACCTTGAACGGGTGGTGACGACGACGCACGTCCATCTCGATGCCGAGCGCTGCCTTGAAGTGATCCTCCTCAAGGGCACCGCGCGGGTCGTGCGTGAGCTGGCCGACTCTCTGATCGGCACCAAGGGCGTCGAGACCGGCCGCCTCGTCCTGACCTCAGCCTCTCCCCCTCCCGACCGCCTGGCTCATTCGCACGATCACGACCACCATCACCACGACGAGCCCGTCCCGCCCGCTCGCAAGGGGCGTTGAGGCCTCCCCTGGTCTCGAACTGCGCCCGTGACCTCTCTCGCTCGCGGGTCGTGCCACTCGTAGCGGTACGATCCGACGATCACGCCGTCATCCGGCTTCATACGGTGAGGATTGAGGAGAAGAAGTCGGGCCGGGATACGCATGGCGGGCGAGTCTTTTGCGGTGATCGCGGATCAGACTTCGGCCCCGATCAGATTTCGCTGATGTTCCGATTCGTCGGTCTTGAGCAGGCCGTCCTGGATCTCGAGGACAAGGTCGTCGGGGTTGATGAATCGGCGGTCGTGGGTGACGACGACGAGGGTGGTCTGCCGCTCGGCCTGAAGGCGGCGGAGGATGCGGTAGACTTCGTCGCCCGCCTTGGAGTCAAGCTCGCCGGTTGGCTCGTCGGCAAGGACGACCTCGGGGTCTTTGATGAGCGCGCGGGCGATGGCGACCCGCTGCTGCTCGCCGCCCGAGAGCTGATAGGGGCGATGGTCGACACGTCCGCCGAGGCCGACCTGCGTGAGAAGTTCAACGGCTCGCCGCTCCAGTTCGGGGGTGAGCCCGCGCGGGAGGTAGGGGACGAGCACGTTCTCGACGGCGGTGAGATTGCTGATCAGATTGAACGCCTGGAAGATGAAGCCAATCCGGTCGCGCCGGTAGTGGTTTTGCTCTGCCTCGGACATCGCGGTGAGGTCGGTCCCCGAGACGACGATCCGCCCCGAGGTCGGCCGATCGAGCGCACCGAGGAGGTAGAGCAAGGTGGACTTGCCAGAGCCCGACGGGCCGACGATGAAGGCGAATCTCCCTTTCGGGATGTGGCAGGTCACTCCCCGGAGTGCCTCGACCGTGCGTTCGCCGCTGCGGAAAGACTTCTTGACGTCGGCGACATCGATCATGGGGGCATCACTCAGAGGCGTGTCGAAGAGGTAAAATGAGGAACGCGGGCCGCATTAATGCGAGCCAAGGCGGATCGCGTCCATCGGCACGAGCTTTGACGCCCGCCAGGCCGGATAGAGGCCGCCGAGCGTGCCGGTCACGAGCGAGATGCCGATCCCGAGGCCGAAGAGCCAGAAGGGCAGGGTCAATCGGAGGCCATCGCCGATGAACTGGTTGATGATTGTCACGCCGGCATAGGCCATCACGCAACTGATTGCGCCCGCCATGAGGCCGAGGAAGGCGCTCTCGGCCGTCACGAGGGCCAGCACGTTGCCCTGTGACCAGCCGTTGGTCCGCAGGACGCCGAACTCGACGAAGCGCTCGGTCGTGCTCATCAGCATCGTGTTAATGATCCCGACAATCCCGACCAGCAGTGCCAGACTGACAGTCATGAGAAGGAAGATATCGACCTTGCTCATGATAACGCCGAAGTTGGCCATGAATTCGTTCATGCTCCGGGCATCAACGTCGGGCATCGCTTTCTCGATCGCGAGCGAGACCTTGTCGTTCGCTGTTGGGTCGGTCATCTCAACGTAGAAGGTCGAAACCTGATCTTCGGAGACCCCGAGCAGCTTCCGCGCGGTGCCAATGTCCATGACGATCACGACGTCGAGAAACATCGAGCCGGTGTCGTAGATGCCGACGATCTCGAATTCTTTGACGTCTTTGTCGCCGATCCGAAGTTTGTCGCCGACGCCACTGGGGGTGCCGTCGGGCTTGAGGAAGTCTTTCGAGAGCTTGCGGCTGATGACAACCCGATTCGTACCGGCGTCGCTCGGTTCGAGGTATCGTCCCTCACCCTTCTCTTTGAGCGACGACGGATAGACGCCACTTCTAAGATTTGTGTGAGTGGGGATGTCCTGGCCTTGGATGAGCGGCATGTCGAGCAGGCTCTTCATCGCCTTCGCGCCGCCACCGGTGATGAGGTCAGACGCCGTTCGCGTGAACGACCGGGTGCCGTTGACCGAGGGGGCGATCTTCCAGACCTCGGGGGCAACGACCTTCACTCCCGGCACGGCCTTGAGCCTCTCGCCGTAATTCGTGGGGAGGTCGCTGAACACGGGGCTAGGGAGGTTGTCGCGCATGACCATCACGCCCTGAATCTTGTTCAGGGTATCCCCGACGAGGTTCCGCAGGCCCCCCGAGAGGCTGAACAGTCCGATGACCCCGAGGATCGGGATCGACAGGCCGACCAGGGCGAGCGTGGTCCGTAGCGGTCGGGTCAGCAGGTTGCGCCAGGCGAATCGGCCCATATTAGGTCTCGGCGTGCTCGGGAGGCGATGCGGAGGGCCAGGAGCCTCACGCGTCTCGGTTTTGCAGCCTTGGATAAGAGCCCTGATTATAGTCTTCCAAGCCGTAAGGCCAAGGGCAGTCCCGTTTCGGCCGTCCGCTGACCGGAGCGAGGCCGATCGGGCTAGGACGATCTGGGCTCGTCGCTACAATGCCCGATCGCAAGCGGACGACAGATGGATCGGGGCAGGCTGATTCGTTCGAGAACCCGACGGGGCGCCGAGGCCCCACCTCCCCGGCGTTCGCCCTCGGCCTACGGTCGAGAAAGGCAATTTCATGCGGATTGGTTCCCCTCTTCGACGGTTCGATCAGGATAGGTCGTTGACGATGAAGACCCTGCCGGAGGCGGTCGCGACGATCCTGGAGCATGCGGGGCCGGTCGAGTCGATCGAGGTCTCGCTCTCCGAGGCGATTGGGCTGGTGATGGCCGAGCCGGCATACGCCGATGTCGATCTCCCCCCCTTTGACCGCGCTGCGACCGCAGGCTATGCGGTCCGCGCCTCGGAGGCCATCGTCGGCACCTTGCTCCGCGTGGCCGCCCGATGGGTTGAGGGCGATGACGGCCACGAGATCGAGGCGGGCGAAGCTGCTCGGGTCGAGGCGGGCGAAGCGTTGCCTGTCGGGGCCGATTCCGTGCTCAGCGACGAGGAGGTTCACTCCGATGCCGTCGACTACCCCGCCCGGGTCGTCGAAGTCCTCCGCAACGCGGAGATGGGCCGCTCGGTCGTCCGCCGAGGCGCGACCCTTTCGGCCGGTTCGATGCTGGCGGCTGCCGGAACCAGGATCAACCCGGCGATGGTCGCCCTGCTCGCGGCCCAGGGGTGCGTCCACCCGATCTGCCACCGGCGGGTCCGGGCGTCGATCTTCGCGGTCGGCGAGCATCTGGTCGGCCCTGCCGACGCGCCGGTCCTCCACCACGAACGGAATGCGGGCAACCTCGCGGTTTCCGCCATCCTGCTTGGGGCCGGGGCAATGGTCCATGACCTCGGGGCCATCGCCGGGACCGGGTTTACCTCGGCCCTCGACCGCGCGATGAACTCTCCGGTCGTCCTGATCCTCGGGCGGATGACCGACGAGATGTGTCGCACCCTGGCCGATGCGGGGGTCGAGCCGACTGTCTCGGGGATAGCTCTCGAACCTTCCGGCAGCCTCGACCTCGCCTACGGGATCGCCCGCGACGACGAAGGGCGGGTCATCGCCCATATCTTCCACCTCCCGCTCGAACCCGTTGTGGCAGTGACCGCCGCGACCCTAGTGGTCCTCCCCCTGATCGCTCGCCTGCAGGGGATCGACGAGCCCTCCTCCGCGACCCTCCGCGCGACCTGGGACGCCTCCCAGCCAGCGACCACCGACCGGCTTCGCGCTGTGCCCGCGACACTCGCCGCGGGGGCCGACGGCCGCCTCCGCGCCCGACCCGTCGTCTCCTTCGGCCCGACCGACCTCCCCGACCTGGCGCTGGCCGATGGCCTCGCCCTCTTCCCCGCCGGCCAGGGCCCCTGGCACGGCGGCGAGGTCGTCGAGTTCGCCCCATTTGCCGCCTGGCCTGGACGAATCGACGGCTGAACCACCCGGGACCGCGCCGGAGCTGCCGCCACTCAGTAGGCCGTCGTGCGACGGTACAGATGAAATCAGCCGCCTCCCCGATCATCGGAGAGGCGGCTGATTTGAGATCTCAAGGTTCAGAAGACCCGCTAGTTTGGCGGATTACTTCTTCCGCTTGAAGTTCGACACGGTCACATGCGCCAGGGCGGCGTCGTGAACGTTGACCGAGACCTTCTTGGCCGCGACATGCGCGACGGCGGCCGTTTGGATTCGCACCGGAGCCGCGATGCTGTGAGTCTGGTGCGGGGTCGGGGTCAGGAAGCCGTGCGGCTTCTTGCCTGGCGGGGTGAGCGGGGTCGCGCTCGTCGTGGTTGGCAACGGGGCGAAGGTGGCCGAACGGTTCGAGATCAAGAGGGCCTGGAAGTCGACACCCGGCTTGTGGTTCCCCGTCGGGAGGTAGCCGTAGAAGGCCCCATCGAGGTGGTTGCCCGCGATGTCGGTGATCCCGCTCGACTTGACGTTCAGGATGTAGCGACCGCTCCGCAACGGATGCCCGTGGTTGATGAACAGATCCATCTCGATCGGGTTGTGCGTCGTGGTGTTCTGCAGGACGCTGAAGCTCGTGACCAAATTCGGCGGGAACGAGGCCTTGGCGTACTGTGTGAACGAGTAGTTGATCCCGTCGTTGATGTTCGCGGTGGTAATCCCGCCGCCGAAGTCTTGGAAGGCGATTATGATCTTGCCGAGAGCCCGGCGGAAGATCACCTCAGTGATCACCGGTCCCACTGTGTCGATGACGAGGGCCGGCCGGCTCGGGTCGACGCCGCCGAGGAGGACGACCGGTCCGGTCACCTCGGTCGGAGCGTCAGGGTCGGTGGCGGTGGCAGTGACGAGGTAGGCCCCGTCAACCAGCGGGCTGGAACGGATGCTCCAGGCTCCGTCAGCACCGGCGACACCGGTCCCGACCAGGGTGTTGTTTGCGCCGTCTTTCGCGGCGTAGAGCTTGATGATCGTCCCGGGCTCGCTCGTGCCGGAGAAGACCGGCTGGACGATGTTGGTGATCTTGTCGGACTGCGAGACGCCGCTGTCGCTCGAGGCGTCAAGGTTGCCGGTGAGCGTGACGGCCTGACTGCCCACGGTGGCCGTGGTCCGGATGACCGTGTTGTCAGCCCCGACGTGAGTGACGATGACGGTGACCGGGTAGGTGCCGCTCTCCTGGAAGAGATGCGAGCCGGTGACGGTGAACGTCATCCCATTCGCACCCAGGCTGATCGCACCGGCCGAAGGTGTGGTGCCGTCGCCCCAGTCGACGGTCGCAGTGTATTCCGAGAGGTTCTCCGCGCCACCGAGGTCGACGAAGGTGGCCACAGGGACGTTGACGATCGGCACGTTTTCGGTGGCAACCACCGGGATGCCGGTCCCGACGAGTTCAGCGTTCGCCACCGAGGCCGGAGAGGTCGTCGTGGCCGAGGAACCGCCGATCTCAGTCACGGTCGTGGTGACGAGGTAGTTGCCTTCCTCGGCATACGTGTGCGGGGCCGAGATCGAGAACGTGGCCCCCTGGTTGGTCGAACCGGTCGGGGTGATGGTCACGGCCGCGGTGTTGCTGGTCGAGCCGTCGCCCCAGTGGATGACGACGGAGTAGTCGGCGACGGTCCCGTTGGGATCGGAGTCAACAAAGGTCGCGGTTTTGAGGACGGACGAGGTGCCCTCGACCGAGGTGATAATGGGCACCGGCGAGGCGCTCAGCGCGGCATCGGAGATGGCCGCCGTGCCGGTGAGCGTGGCGAACACGCCGGCCGAACTCTTGACGGTCACGGTGAACGCGTTGGGCGTCGCTGCGGCCGTCTCCTCGGCGTAGGTGTGGGTGGCGGTCACATAGAACGTCCCGTTCGGGGCCTGGAGGATGGTCCCGAGCGAGATTGGGGTGCCGTCACCCCAGTTGACCGACGAGGTGAAGTCGCTTGCCGTCGCGAGCGGGTTGGCGCTCGTGAAGGTGCCGACATAGGCGGTCAACGGCACGCTCTCGGTGCCAGTAAGAGCAGTGGTGGCCCCGGCGGTCAGGGCCGCCCCCGCCACGGTGGCGAGGCTGGTGGCCGTTGCCGACGCACCGCCGATGTCCTTGATCGTGACCGCGATCGGGAACGATCCAGACTTGAGGTACGTCTGGGTTCCAGTGACGACGAAGAGACTGCCCGCGCCGTCCGGCTGGGTGACGGTGCCCGGCGTGGTCACGCCGTTGCCCCACTCGATCGTCGCGGTGAAGTCACTGATCGGCGCGATGGGGTTGGCGTCAGAGAACGTCGCGACCCGGCCGGTGAAGATAGTCCCTTCAACCGCCGCGATATTGGTCCCGGTCGCCGCGAGGGCGGCATCTGTGATGGTGGCGTTGCTCGCCGCCACGGTCACGCTGGCGTTCGCACCCGCAGGGGCGGTGTCCGTGACCGTCACCTGCACCGAGTAGTTGCCGTACCGAGCGTAGGTGTGCGGTGTGGCGCTCTTGACGAGGAAGCCCGAGACCAGGCCGCCCGCAGCGGTGATGGTTCCGGTTGACGAGGTGCCGTCGCCCCAATTGATCGTGGAGGTGAAGCCGGCGGCGGTGGCGGCCGAGTCGGCGTCGGAGAAACTGGCGACCAAGGTGCCGGCCGCGATCGGGGCACCTTCGACGCCGAGGACAGGGGCACCCGTCGAGGACAGCTTGGCGTCATTGACGACTGCACTGCCCGTGATCGTGCTGACATTGCCGCCGAGGGCCGTGTCGGTGACGGTCACAACGATCGGGTTGGACGCCGAGGGCACCGCGTAGGTGTGGTTACCAGTGACGCTGAAGACTCCGGCGCTCGACTGGGTGATGGTCCCATTCGAGGAGGTACCGTCTCCCCAGTTCACAACGGCAGCGAATTGCAGCACGTTCGCGATCGGGTTGCCCGAGGTGAATGCGCCGAGTTGGGCGGTGAAGGGCTGGCCCTCAACCGTCGTGAGGGCGGCACCGGCACCGTTGGGTACGAGGGTGGCGGCGCTGATTGTCGCGGTGCTGACGGAGGTCGCGGTCGACCCGCCGACATCCTTGATCGAGACCGACACCGGGAAGGTACCGGCCTTGAAGGTCTGGGTCCCGGTGACGACGAAGGCCGTGCCCACGCCGCCCGGCTGGGTGATTGTGCCCGGCGTCGTAACGCCGTTGCCCCACTGGATGGTGGTGGTGAAGTCGCTGATCGGCGCGGCGGGGTTCGCGTCGGTGAACGTGGCGACTTGCCCGGTGAAGGGGTTGCCGTCGACGGCGATAACGTTTGTCCCCGTCGCGACCAGCGCGGCGTCGGCCACCGTGGCGGTCCCGGTCGTGACGGCGGTGGTCCCGCCCACGTCGTTGATCGTCACCGTGACGTTGTTAAGACCGCTCTCGACGAAGGTGTGGTTGCCGGCCGACCTGACCAGGTAGGTGCCCGGGACGGCCGAGGCCGAGATGGCCACGGGGAAAGAACCCGTGCCGTCGCCCCAGGTTACGCTGCCGGAGAAGCTGGCGAGGGTTCCCAGGGGGTTGGCGTCCGTGAACGTCGCCAACAGGGTGCCAGCCGCAAGAGGCGAGCCTTCGGTCGCGAGGACCGGGGAGCTAGACGCAACGAGAGGGGCGTCGGTGACGGCCGCCGAGGAGGCGATCGTCGTCGTGCTGCCGCCGTTCGTCTGGAGCGTGGTCGTGACCCCGTTCAGGATCGCGGTCGAGCTGCTGGCCTTGTGGGTAACGGAGACGGAGATCGCGGGGGTCGACGTGATGGCGAAGGTATGGGTGCCGATGACGTCGAAGCCGCCGGTGTTGTTCGCCACGATCGTGCCCGCGACGGCCGGAGTGCCGTCGCCGAAGTTGATCGACGCGACGAAGTCGCCGGCGACCGAAGTCGGGTTGACCTGTCCCGCGATCGGAGCCGGGTTCGACACCGAGAACGAGCCGACGACGCCCGTGAAGGCCTTGCCTTCCTGAATCGAGACCGAGGTAGGGGCGTTGACCAGCGGGAGGTCAAGGAGGTGATTGATCGAGACCGTCGTGAAGTTCGCGGCGGTCAGGGTCGGCTGCGTTCCCGACTTAATCGCCGTGGCGGACTGGGCCGGATTCGACGCCAGGGTCGTGGCCGTCTCGGAGGTGGTCAGGTTCCCCGCGTCGTAGTTCAGCGTGCCGGTCGCGGTCGAACTGTCGACGATCGCCGGGCCGCCGAGGCCGCCCGCGTTGACGTCGACTGTGTCGTTGCCGCTGCCGGTGTTCGCGGCGAAGTTGACGCCGTTGGGGGTGGCGATCAGATTGACGAGGTCGTTGCCGTTGCCGGTGTTGATCGTCAGATTGGCGAGCGACGCGCCGGCGATCGGGGCATTCACCGTCACGCTGGTGTCGGTGTCGGTGACAGAGTTGATGGTCGCGTTGGTCTTGTTGGTGAAGTCGATCGACTCAAAGCCGGAGGACGCATTGCCGCTGGCGATTCGGTTGCCGTTGGCGACCCCGTTGACCGTCGCGACGCTTGTGACCTGGATGTTGTTGACCGCAGCCGGCGCGTTGAACGTGAAGTTCATCGCGGCGGTCGAGTCGTACACCGGGCTGAGGCCCGAGAAGTTAACCACCGACCCGTCGAGGTTGATGTTACCGGCACCGGGGCCGGTCGCGTTGTAAACCTCGTTGATGAACGAGTTCGGGGCGGTTGGGAGGTTGTTCACCAGCCGGAGCACGTTGTTCGTGCCGCCGCCGCCGGTGTAGTTGATGCCGCCGGCGGGGATCGGGTTGCCGCCCGCGAAGTTGACCGTGGCGGTGGTATCGTTTGTGCCACCCGCCAGCGTGATCGCGATGATCCCGGTCGACGTGACCGAGTGGGTGGCAGCGCTGCCGGTCACGGTCGTGCTCACCGTCGCACCGTTCGTGCTGACGTTGAAGGTGTCGGGCGATCCCTGGCCCTGGACCTGAAGATTGTCGTTACCGGTGCCGTTGACCGTGACGTTGCCTGCATCCGCCGGGATGATGAACGTATCAACGCCCGCGCCACCCGTAAGGGTTGACGAGACCCCGGCCGGTGCTGCGAAGGTGTTACCGCCCGATCCACCGATGGCGGTTTCGATGTTGGCGACGAAGTTGGTCCCCGTAGCGACCTGTTGGCTCGAATGGAGGTTGACCGTGACAGGGGTCGTATAGGCCGAGTAGTCGAGCGTGTCGCTCCCCGCGCCGCCGTCGATCTCGCCGCCGCTGAGCGTCGCGCCATTGGTGAAGATGAACGAGTCGTTGCCGGCCCCACCGGTGATGTTCGTCGTGTAGGTGCTCAAGCCATTATTGGAAATGGTGAAGTTATCCCCGACGCTCCCACCCTTGATTGTCAGGCTGCTGACGTCGTTCGTGGTGTAGTTGATCGGACCGTTCGGGGTCAGGCCAGTGAGGCTTCCCACGGTAGTCAGGACGTTGTGGCTCGCCGCGCCGTCGTTCGAGTCATCGACGACCACGTTCGAGAAGCTGCCGCTATTCGAGATGTTCACCGCGGAGCCAAGGATGTTCTGGTAGCTGTTGCCGTTGCCGATGTTGACGAGATCGAAACCGTTCTGGCCATGGATATTGACGACGCTGCCGATCGCGGTGGCCTGGAGTACGACCCTGTCACTGCCGAAACCCGTGTCGAAGGTGTTGTTCTGGCCGGGGATCGTCCCGTTGATCGTGAAGGTGTTGCCGCCGGAGCCGCCCAGGACATTGAAGCTGCCGATCTGGGCCGGGTTGTAAGTAACCGTCGCCAGACCGCCATTGAACCCGGTGGTCGTTGTACCGCTGACGTTGACCGACCGCGCGGTCGCGTCCGAAGAGTCGCTGATCGATAGGCTCGTCTGTCCCGACGTGTTCTTGACGTCGACGGTGCCGGCGATCCCGTTCAGGCTACCCGCTCCGACGAAAACAGAGTCGATGCCGCTCTGGCCCTGGATGTTCAACGCGGCACCGGCACTGAGCTGGGTGACGGTGGTCGAGTCGTTGCCGAGGCCGGTCGAGAGGTTGGTCGTCGGGGCGAGGGTGCTGTTGATGTTAAACGTGTTACCCTGCGTGCCGCCGAAGACATTCAGCGTCGAGACCGTACCGGCATTGAGGGTGATGCTCGACGGCGAGAGACCGGAGATCGTGCTGCCCGAGAACGTCGCGGTGCGGCCCGACGCCGTGTTGCCCGAGTCGTCGATGTTAACCGTCGTCCTGCCGTTCGGATTGCCGATCGTAACGGTATTCGTGATGCCCTGAACGCCAACGTTTGCGGTACCGAGATAGATTGTCTGCGTGCCCGAGTTCGGGTTGGTCGGCACGATCAGCAGTGGCTTGATCGCCGACTGAATGTGGTCGACGTCGTTGCCGTCGGCGGTGTCGAGCTTGATCGTGGCGACGTTATTCTCGGGGCCGAAGACGACGTGTTGCGTCCCGTCGACCGTGAACCCGGCCGCCAACGCATTGGCCGTGAGGGTGATCGAGTCGCCCGAGTCGCTTAAATTCAGCACCCCGCCCGCGCCGGTGGTACTGAGGAAGACGTTATTCGACTGGCCGCTCGCCGCGCTGTACAAGAGCGCTCCACCGGTGACGTCGAACGTCGAGAGCACCATGCGCTCTTCGAGACGCTCGAGCGCGAGGCGGGCATTACGGTCGCGGACCTTGAGTGATCGCGTTCGGCGACGCGGATTTGAGGCATTGGAGGGATGGGCGGAAGGGCTCATCGACGAGTTCTCCAGGGAAGAGGACGAACTGGAAACCATCCAGCACGCGAGGAAATGTGTCAGAGCACCGAGGCTCGCGGAACGTGGCGAGAACGACATGATCCTTCCCTGGATCTCTAACCCTTCCGTGTCACCGACCTGAACGCAACCGGATCAAACTGTTACAAATCGATTGATGATTGCGGACCGCGCGACCAGGCTGCTGACGCGTACCGCATAATCGCGCCGCAGATGCATCACAGCATAGAACCGTTTTGAGCGAATCTGAGCGCTCATGCTCAAAAACCAACTTCGACAATGGCAAGGGCATCCATTGACCTTGCAAACGGCAATAGTCCTGCGTCGGAAACGACCCCTTCATTCGCGAAGTTAGGCCGGAATCGCGGCACTCCATACATTGAAGATTACCCAATTTACCCCTGAGGAAATTCTGATACAAGTAGCCCGTCTCCTGCATTGTTGCAATTTGAGGTTACACAAGCATCAGTTTTGCATGGCTCGCCCACGTATCTAACTGGCGGCGACATCAGCAACTTTTGAGAAGACTGTCCACCCTCCGAATTCCTTCCGCTCGATCCATCTTCTTTGCAAAGATTATGCACTGTGATCGGGCAAGGATGCCGGTCCGAGCCGCTGAACTTGTTGGGGACTTTGACGATTCGGAGGCCCCTACTCGACGGTCGCGAGGCGCTATTGGCCGCGCGGGTTCTCGGGCTGATTTTCCCTCGCCGCGGAGGACGGTTCGGTGCTCTGAGCGGGAAACCTGTTGAACATTTCCTCCGCCGACCGCACAATCGGTTGAAGCTGCCGCCCTCGCTGGGCGGCTCGAATCCGATTGATCCCACCCGATCCGTCCGCTCACGAACCTCGCGGAGACCGCAACCGATGCGCGACGCCCACCCGAGCCGCCGGTCGTTCCTGATGCAGACCTCGGCGGCCGTTGCCGCGACCGCCTCTTTCGACCTGGCAGCCAACGCACACGCAGCCGGTTCTGACCGCCTCAAGGTCGGACTCATCGGCTGCGGCGGCCGAGGCACCGGCGCGGCCGAGCAGGCGCTTACCGCAGACAAAAACGTCAGCCTGGTTGCAATGGCCGATGCCTTCGAGGATCGGCTCGGCGAGAGCCTGTCCGCCCTCAAGTCGTCCCCCGTCGCTGAACGGATTGACGTTCCTCGTGACCGGCAGTACACCGGGTTTGACGCCTACAAGAACGTCATCGACCAGTGCGACGTCGTCCTGCTGACCACCCCCCCCGGCTTCCGGCCGATCCATCTGGCCTATGCCGTCGAGAAGGGCAAGCACGCCTTCATCGAGAAGCCGGTGGCGACCGACGCCCCCGGAGTTCGCTCGGTGCTCGACTCGTGCAAGAAGGCAAAGGCCAAGGGCCTGTCGATCGTCGCCGGTCTGTGCTGGCGCTATCATGCCCCTCGCGTCGAGACGATGAAGCGGGTGCGCGACGGCGCGATCGGCAAGCTCGTCGCGATCGAGACGACCTACAACTCCAACGGCGTCTGGGACCCCAGGAAGACGCGGGCCGAGGTCAAGTCGGAGATGGAGTACCAGATGCGCAACTGGTATTACTACGACTGGCTCAGCGGCGACCACATCGTCGAGCAGGCGGTTCACGGGATCGACACGATGGGCTGGGCGATGGGCGACACCCCGCCAGTGAAGTGCTTCGCCTCGGGCGGTCGGCAGGTCCGAACTGACCCGAAATACGGCAACATCTACGACCACTTCAGCGTCGTGTATGAATACGAAGACGGCACCCGAGGCTATCACAACAGCCGACACTGGAAGGGCAGCGAGAGCCAGGTCAAAGACTACATCTTCGGCACGAAGGGCAGTTGCGACGTCTTCGGGCACAAGATCGTCGGCGAGGCTCCCTGGCGATATCGGGGCGCCAATACCGACATGTACCAGACCGAGCACGACCACTTCTTCGCGTCGATCCGAGGCAGCAAGGCAGTGAACGACGGCCTCTTCGCCTCGCGGAGCACCCTGCTGGCGATCATGGCGCGGATGTCGGCCTACACCGGGCAGGTCATCACCTGGGACGACGCCCTCACCTCGAAGCAAGAACTCGTCCCCTCCCAGTTCGCCTGGGGAGACGCCCCGATCCGACCCGTCCCCCGTCCAGGAGTGACGAAGTTCGTCTGAGTCGGTCGGAAAGCCGGTGCCCGGTCCGTCCGATCGGGCATCGGTCAAAGAAACGATCCGGGAGACTTTGCACCATGAACGCTGTCAGTCGATGTCGAATCGCTCTCCTCATTTCGACAGGATGGCTGGTGATCGGGATCGCTCACGAGGCCAGGGCCGACGGTCTTGTCGTCGCCCCGAAGGCGTACAAGGGGTCGCTTAACGAGCGGGCGCAGGAGGCGATTATCCTCTTCCACGCCGGGGATGCGACGCGGTCGGCGTCGGAAGACCTGATCCTCAAGATCCGCGTCGAGGGATCGGTCGAGTCGTTCGCCTGGGTGCTTGCCCTGCCGAACGTGCCGAAAACGGCGGCCGAGGATGCGAAGCTGTTCGAGGAGCTGCACCGGTACGTCGAGGTGCGAAAGTCGAGGATGAGCAAAGCGGCGGCGGAGGGATCCAAGTCCTCGTCCGCCCCGGCAACAAAGTCGGCGACGGCGGTCGAGGTCATCTCGCGACAGGACGTCGGCAGCTTCGACGTGGCGATCGTCCGCGAGAACGAGGCGGGCTCCTTGAACGGCTGGCTCGTCGAGAACGGCTATCGGGGCCTGGAAGGGGCCGACGACCTGGTCGACTTCTACCGCAAGAAGGGTTACGTCTTCGCCTGCGTGCGCGTCACCAATGCCGCGATGAAGGCGGGATCGGCCGACCTCCACCCGCTCCGGTTCACGTTCGATACCGGGGGCAAGGACGGCGTCTATTTCCCGATGCGGCTGACCGGTCTGCAGGCCGAGCGGTTCGACGTCAACCTGTACGTCCTCTACGGCAAGTGGCTCAACGACCGGCTCAACGGCTACGGCTTCGCCAACCGAGGTTTCGCCCTGAACTGGCGCGACTACGACTCGCCCCAGTGCGAGCCCAACCTCGGCAAGCGCTGGTCAGACCCGGGCGCAGACCCATATCTCGGGCCGCTCTCTGGCCTGGTCCCGACTGTCACCAAACTATGTCAGAAGCTCCACCCGGGCGAGCGCTATTACCTCACGAACCTTCAGGCGACCGGGCTCAACCCGCGTGAGGTCCGCGACTGGCCCGACGACCTCTGGCTCTTCCCCTACTATACTGACCCCCGCATGATTCCCCTCGACGCCCGCGAGGGCGGTCCGGCTTCGGCCGCTTATCGCAACGTGCCCGCCTCTATCCCGTCGGAGGCGACGCGAGAGAGGAGTCGCCGCCGCTCGCCGATGTGGGTGGTCGTCGGCTTGGCGTTCTTGATGCTCGGAGTGGGGATCTTGGCGTTGAAGCGGTCGAGGCGGAGACCCAAGACGACCTCGCTCGATTTCTGATTACGCCGTCACTCGGTCGAGGAACCTCGTCGCGGCGTCCATGATCGTCTCCTCGGTCGCCTCGGAGCGGGGTAGTTCGGCCGTCAGTCGGCCTTCGCAGAGGACAAGAATACGGTCGCTGACGGTCAGCAACTCGGGCAGTTCGCTGGAGGTCATCAAGATCGCCATGCCGAGGTCGGCGAGGCGGCGGATCAGGGTGTAAATCTCGGCCTTGGCCCCGACGTCGATACCTCGGGTCGGCTCGTCGAGCAGCAGCAGCTTGGGATCGGTCAGCAGCCATCGGGCGATGATGCACTTCTGCTGGTTGCCGCCCGAGAGGCTTGTGATCGCCGCGCGTCCTCCCGCCGTCTTGATCGAGAGATCGACGATCGCCTTCGCAACGGCCTGGCCCTCGCGACGCGGGTCGACCAGACCGCCGGTTGTCAGGCTGTTGAGTCGGGCGAGTGTGATGTTCTCGGCCACCGTCATCTGATCGAAGAGGCCGAGGGTCTTGCGGTCTTCGGTCACGAGTGCCACGCCCGCCACGATTGCGCGGTCGGGTCGGCTGAACCTGACGGGCACGCCATCGAGCCGGATCGTGCCTTGAGGCGGCTCGGGCGATGCGCCGAAGAGAGATTCGAGGAGTTCGGTCCGACCGGCTCCGAGCAGTCCCGCGATCCCGACGATCTCGCCGGCATGGACCTCGAAGTTCAGCCCCGAGAGCGAGGGTCGGCCGCTTCTCGGTCGGCTCGGCAGCGAGAGGCCCTCGACCTGGAGCATCGCCTTGCCGGTCGCCTTGTGAGGCTGGAAGGAGAGTCCGGCGATCTCACGCCCGACCATCCACCGGACGACGCGGGCGGGGTCGGACTCGGTACGAGGGGCGGTCGCGACGAACCGGCCGTCGCGAAGGACGGTGACCGAGTCGGAGAGGGTGAACACCTCATTCATCTTGTGCGAGATGTAAATCACCGTCGTCCCGGCGCGGCGAAGGTCGTTGATGACGCGGAAGAGCCGCGCGACCTCGGTGTCGGAGATGGCCGAGGTCGGCTCGTCCATGATGAGAATGGCGGCATCAAACATCAGCGCCTTGGCAATCTCGACCATCTGCTGGTCGCCGATCCGCAGTTCGCCGACGCGAGCCCTTGGGTCGATCGGGGCTCCCAGCCGATCGAACATCGCCCTGGCTCGGGCCTCCATCGCTCGGTCGTCGACGAGTCCGAATCGCCCGGTCATCTCGCGGCCAAGGAAGATATTCGAGGCGACCGAGAGGTCGGGCACCAGGTTCAGCTCTTGGTGGATGATCCGGATCCCGGCGTCCTCGGCATCCTTCGGCCCGCCGAAAGCGACTGGCTTGCCGTTCAAGACGACCTGCCCCTGGTAGTCGGTAATCGCCCCCGCGAGGATCTTCATGAGCGTTGACTTGCCCGCGCCGTTCTCTCCGCAGAGCGAGTGAACCTCCCCCGCGCGGGCCTTGAACGTCACCCCTTCGAGGGCGTGAACCCCGCCGAATCGCTTGGTGATCTCGCGCATCTCGACGCGGATTGGATCGCCCTGCCCTACACCGTCGCTCATCGGCCTTACCTCGAATCGATCACGTCTGGGGACTGCCACAGAATCCAGATTGCATTCTCAATCACGCATTCGATCTTCCGCGATGTCGCGCGTGCTGTCAGGGGAACGTCTCGTGGCGTTCCTTGACGGGATAGCCCTCCGGTCGATCGATCTTTCGATGGTCATCCTACGTGAAGCGGCGAGTTTCATCACCCATCGCGATTCCTTTTGAGTCCTTCCCCCGCACAGGCTACGATATCTCAACGGCCTTCGCCGCGAGATCCCTTCTGAACGACCTTAGCCCGACGAGGTCCTCCACTTGGACTTGGATAACTCTTATCTCGTAACCTATCCGTGCCCGCGATGTGGCGAGTCGCTCCAGGCCCGCACCGACGACTGGCAAGACTGGCTGAAGTGCCCGTCGTGCGGCAAGGCGGGTCGTCCTCCGCTCAATCGGCGGATGGCCCCAGCCTTTGAGGACGACGTGCTCTATATCGGCACGTTCGCGACCGACCCGTCGACTCCCGACGCGGCCGTGGGCTATCCGACGGGCGGGTTCGAGGGATATGCCCCGCCATCGGGCGACCTGCGACGCGTCATCCTGGGTGGCGGGTTCTTCCTGGCGATGGTCCTCACCGTGGTGTCGGTGGTCCAGCGGAATGGGACGCAGGCCGTCGTGCTCGGGCTGGTCGCGGTCTTCCTGCTCGTCCTCCTCGCCCGGTCGTCGGGTCGGGTCTGAGCCACATTCATCGGCCGCAGTCGTTCACCACCGCTCTCGGAGTCGCCGACTTTGAACCGCCTGCCGCTCGCCGACGAGCTGCCGTATGAATTTCTTGAACCGAAGATCACGCCGTTCTGGCACTGGGTCGGCCGGACGTATGCCCATCATCGCATCCTCCGCAAAGAACAGCGGGTGATGGAGGTTGAGGCCCACGGGCTCGACACCCTCAAGGCCCTGATCGCCAAGGGCGACAGCGTCCTGATCACGCCCAATCACCCCGATCATGCCGACTGCGCTGTGGTGCTTGAATTGAGCGGCCGGCTGGGTCGGCCTTTCACCTTCATGGCGGCGTATCAGCTCTTCCGGGGCTTCGGCGGTGCGGCCCGATTCATGCTCCCGAGGGTCGGCGCGTTCCCGGTCGATCGCGAGGGGTCGGACCTCAAGGCGTTCAAGACAGCCGTCGACCTGCTCGCGAAGGCCGACTATCCGCTGGTGATCTTCCCCGAGGGGGAGATCTATCAGGTCTGCGACCGCCTGACGCCGATCCGCGAGGGGGCGGCGGTCGTCGCCACGACGGCTGCGAAGCGGGTCGCAGAGCGAGGCAGGACGGTCTGGATCGTGCCGATGGCGATCAAGTATCGGTTTCTCGACGGTCAGGACCCCCTGCCCTCGATTGTCGCGACGATGGACCGGCTCGAATCGCGGTTCACCTGGTGGCCCCGGGATGGCGAGCCGCTGGTCGCGCGGATCTATGCGTATGCCGAGGGGATGCTCGGCCTCAAAGAGCTGGAATACTTCGGCGCGGCGCGAGCCGGGTCGGTGAAGTCGCGGATCGTCGACCTCCGCGACGCCATCCTCGATACCCTCGAAGACCGCCATTGCGCCAGGCGCAGGGCCGACCTCGTGCCGGTCCGGGTGAAGGAGCTACGGCGGGCCTGCCTCGAATCGCTCGCTGACGACATGACCACGCCCGAGCAGGCCGCGCGGCTGCGTTGCGACCTCAACGACGTGTTCGTCGCCGTGCAGCTCTACAGTTATCCCGGCGATTACCTTCAGGATGGGCCGACGGTCGAGCGGATCGTCGAGACCGTGATGAAGTTCGAGGAAGACATCCTCGGCATCGAGCCCCGTCCCCACGCCGCGCGACGTGCGATCGCCACGTTCGGCGATCCGATCGACGTCCGCGAGCGCATGGCCGCTCACGCCAAGCCCCGCCTCGCCGCCGGGGCGATCACGACTGAGATGGAGGCGTCGATCCAGCGGCTTCTCGACTCGATCGGCTCAGGCCGTCCCTACGTCGAACCGATCACGACGGCCCCCGGCCCGATCGCCCCGAGACTCGTCAATGGATATCGCCCTTGATGACCTGACCTCACGTCCTTAGGGTGGCGTCGAACTGCGAGGCACACGACGCCACGATCACCTTCACCGCCGCTTCGACCTCGTCGCCGGTGAGGGTGCGCTCGGGGTGGCGGAACCGGAGGCCGAAATGCAGGCTCTGCCAGCCCTCGGGCAGGTTGCCACCCTTGAAGGTATCGAGGTAGACGATCGCTTCGAGCGTCTTCCCCGCTGCTCGGCTGACGGCTCCGGCTAGCTCGGCCCAGGGGAGGTTCTGCGGTACGACCAGCGAGAGGTCGCGGGCCACGACCGGATAGGACGGCAACGGCTTGTAGCGCGGGACGAGGTCGGCTCGCTCCTGCAAAACCTCGAAGGCAAGTTCGGCCGCCGAGCATGGGTCGCGGAGTTCGAGCGACTTGAGGACCGACGGGTTGACCTCGCCCATGAAGCCGAATCGTTTCCCGGCCAGGATCAACTCGGCCGATCGGCCCGGCTTGAACATCGGCACGTCGACCGGCCTGACCTCGAAGTCCCCCTCGGCGTGGAACCGGCCCAGCAACGCCTCGACGATCCCCTTGAGCCCGAGGAAGTCGCGACCGCTCACCAGGGCCAGCCGGGTCGGCTCATCGGGGAGCACTTTGCCGACGCGGGGGAGATAGACGTTGGCGATCTCGAACAACTCGGCGTCAGCGCTGCCGTGGGCCTCGTTGTGCTGGCGGACGCTCAACAGACTTGGCACCAGGCTCCGGCGGAGGTTGTTCTCGCGCTTGCGGCTCGAATGGTCGACCCGGATCGGCGTACCCCCATCCTCGAGGGCGAGCGGCATGGCCAACTCCTCGGAGACGAGGCTGTACGTCACCGCCTCGTCGAGGCCCAGGCCGATCAAGGTGTACCGCACGTCAGCCTCGACCCGCTCTCGCGTCGACCTCGGGGCGCTGGTCAGCGGAACGGCTCGGTCTTCGGGAATGTGTTCATATCCATGAACCCGGGCCACTTCCTCGATCAGGTCGATCTCGCGTTCGAGGTCGCTCCGCCAGCTCGGCGGGACGAACGAAGGGGCGTCGGCCGAGCCTCCTGCGTGGGTCAGGCCGAGTGCTGTGAGGATGCGGAGCACGTCGACGCGGTCGACGCTGATGCCGAGGACGCGGGCGATCTGGCCCAGACGGAGCGTGACCGGGGGCCGCGCCGGCCGTGCAACGCCCACGTCGACCATGCCGGGGTGGAGCGTCCCGCCGGCCGTCTTGAGGATCAGTTCGCAGCAGCGACGGCTCGCCCACTCGGTCGCCTCGGGGTCGAGAGGCCGCTCGAACCGATAGCTCGCCCCGCTGAACAGGCCGAGGGCGCGTGAGGTCCGGCGGATCGACATTGAGTCGAACCGGGCCGCTTCGATCAAGACGTCGGTCGTTGCGTCGCCAACCTCGGTGTCGAGCCCGCCCATCACCCCCGCCAGTCCGACCACCCGCGCGGCGTCGGCGATCACGAGCATCTCGGGAGTCAGCTCATACGTCTTGTTGTTGATCGCGACGAGCGTCTCACCCTTGACCGCCTTGCGGACGATCAGCCGAGACTCGCTGAGCTTGCTGAGGTCATAGGCATGGAGCGGCTGGCCGCATTCGAACATGACATAGTTGGTCACATCCACCACGTTACTGATCGGCCGGATTCCGAGCGTTTCGAGTCGCTTGCGAAGCCAGAAGGGGCTGGGGCCAACCTTCGCCCCCTTGATGACCCGCGCAGTGAACCGGGGGCAGAGATCGGATGCCTCGACGGTCACGCCCGTCAGGGTCTCGACCGAGTCACCCGAGGTCGGCGGCCGGGGGTTCGGGAAGCTGACGCGGCGGTCGAACAGCACGCCGATCTCTCGGGCCACACCCAGGTGTCCGAGGCAGTCGGGTCGGTTGCTCGTGACTTCGAGGTCGATGGCGAGGTCACCGCCGACGTCTTCGGTCGACTCGTGGTTCAGACCCGTGAGGGCCAGGCGTTCGGAGAGCGCATCGACCGGCATGTCGAGCCGGAGGTATTCGGTCAACCAGTTCCAACTGACGATCATCGTGGTGCGGTTCCCGGCGTCGGATCGGTCTCGACCTCGGTCTCGGCGCGTCGGCCGAATCGCGACCAGGCGAGGTAAACGGGCAGGCCGGTCAGGGCGATCAGGAAGCCGATGCCCGAGACCTCGGGGGAGAGATAGACGAAGTTCAGGATCAGCAGCGTGGCCAGGGCGATGTAGATCACCGGCGTGACTGGATACCCGAAAGTCCGGTACGGCCGATCGGTCGCGGGCCACTTCTTGCGGAAGACGACCACCGACCCGACCATCAAGATATAAAAGAGCAGGTCGACGGGGATGATGTAGTCGAGCAACTGCCCATAGAGATTGCCATACTTCGCGACCCCCGTGCCGTCGAGCTTGACCGTCACCGGCAGGGTGAGCAGCGCGGCCCATATGCCCTGAGCGATCAGCGCGACGGCAGGCACTTGCCGAGAGTTCGTGGTCCCGACCTGCCGGAAGAAGAGGCCGTCGCGAGACATCGCATAATAGACCCTCGCCCCGGAGAGGATCAGGCCGTTGACGCAGCCGAAGGTCGAAATCAGGATTGCCGAGGCCATCAAGGTCGCGCCGAATGAGGGGAAGAGAGCCTGCATTGTGGCGGTGCCGACGCGGTCGTTGCTGGCCCCCTGGATCGCCTCCAGCGGCAGTGTGAGCAGATATCCCGCGTTGGCCAGCAGATAGAGCAAGACGACTGTGCCGCACCCGATCAATAGGGCGCGTGGCAGTGTCTTGCCGGGGTCGCGGACCTCGCCGCCGGTGAACGTGACGCTGTTCCATGCGGTCTGCGAGAAGAGCGGCCCGACCATCGCCTTGCCGAGCACCATCGCGAACCCGAGCGCCCCGACGACCGGAATCCCCGCCCCGAGCGTCCAGCCGTTCGCCGAAGAGTTCCACCAAGACGCTGACCACGCCGCCGCGAGCGGGTTCTTGGCGTGGATCAGCCCGACAAGGATCAGGCCGATTAGCGCTGCGGTCTTGGTGAAGGTGAACGAGTTCTGGATCAGCTTCCCCAACCGCAGCCCGCGCGTGTTGACCCAGGTCAGGCCGACGATCAGCGCGATCGCCACGAGTTGCTGGCTTGAAACGCTCACCGCATAGCCGCCGAGGTGGATCGGCCGGATCAGATATTCCGAGGCCGAGACCCACGGGACGAGCACCCCGAGGAACTTGGCGAAGGCAACCGACACCGCGGCGATCGTGCCGGTCTGGACGACGAGGAAGGTCGACCAGCCGAAGACGAAGCCGATCGGCCGGCCATACGCCTCGCGGAGGAAGATGTATTGCCCTCCCGCGCGAGGGATCATCGCGGCGACCTCGGCCGCACAGAGGGCACCGGTGATCGTGAGCAGGCCCGCGAGCGCCCAGACGACCATCAGCCAACCAGGCGCTCCGACGAGCCGCGCGGCGTCGGCCGAGGTGATGAAGATGCCCGAACCGATCATTGAACCGACAACGATCATCGTCGCGTCGACCCCGCTCAGCCCGCGCTCGAGCTTCGGCGACGCTTCGGTCTGGCCTACGCTCATCGGCGGTGGGCTCCCGGTGGCTCGGACACGCCGAGGGTCATGTCATGGTTGCTGGATGAACGCCTGCGTATCGGCAATCGCGGCCTGAATCGCGTCGCGACGCCAGGCTGTCAGGGCGCTGTCGAGGGCGCGGGTCAGGTGGTTGACAAGCTGGCCGGCGGCGGCGACGGGAGTCTCCCCCTCGGCGCGGATCTCGGCAAAGTCGCGATGGTGCACTTGTGTCTGATGCGCGTTGTCCGTCGTACCGGTCGAGACAATCACTCGGGTCACGTCGGTCGTCATGCGACTTGCCTCAATCTCTAGACAGGGTTGAAACCTGCAACCGGCCTCAGAACTGGCCCAGGAACCGGCCCTCGTTCTGATAGAGGAGCCGGATGTCGTCGATCCCGTGTCGACGCATGCAGAGCCGTTCGATCCCAAGGCCAAACGCGAAGCCGGTCACTTCGTCGGGATCATACCCGACCGCGCGGAAGACGTTGGGATCGACCATCCCCGCGCCTCCCATTTCAACCCAACGGTCGCCGCCATGCCAGAGCATGTCGACTTCAACGCTCGGTTCTGTGAACGGGAAGAACGACGGCCGGAACCGAATTTTAACGTCTTCGCCCAGGTAGCTTCGCGCGAACAGCCGCAAGACCGTCTTCAGATCGGCCATGGTGACACCCTTGTCAACCATCAGCCCTTCAATCTGATGAAACATGAATGAATGCGTTGCATCCACCGTGTCTGGCCTGTAAACCCGCCCGATCGCGATCACCCGGATCGGCGGCGGCTGGCTCTCCATCACGCGGATCTGCACCGTGCTCGTCTGGCTCCGAAGCATCGTGCCTTCGGAGAGATAGAAGTTGTCGAGCGGATCACGCGCTGGATGGACGGGCGGGATGTTCAGAGCGTCAAAGTTGTGATGAACATCCTCGACCTCAGGCCCTCGCGCCACGGTGAACCCGAATCGGCCGAACAGGTCGATCAATTCGTCGGTCGTCTGCGTGAGCGGGTGGCGATGGCCGAGTTTGGGACGAGTCCCAGGGCGCGTCACGTCGAACCCATCGGCGATCGCCAATGTGGGGCGGTCGAGGCGAGCTTTCGCGGCATCATGTGCCGATTCGAGCGAGCCTTTGACGGCGTTGAACCGCTGGCCGTAGGCTCGTTTGGCTGAGGGTTCGAGCGCCTTGAGCCGCTCCTGAGCCGTCTTGACCCGGCCTTGTTTCATGCCGAGAAATTCGACCCGGGCGGCCTCGACCTCGGCGGGAGAGCCCGAACCGGTGAAGGCCGAAAGCCCGTCCGCTTCGAGGGCGTCCAGTGAGGCAAGGGCCTCGACTGCCAGATCGGGCAGGCTCATGGATGTCTCAACGAGGGAAGCGTGAGGTGGGGGTTAGCCCACCCGACGGTGATTCTCGGATCGGCCGGATCAGGCCGACATCGCCTTGGGCCGGGCGGCGAGGGCGGCGTCGAACTTTTCGATTTCGGCGAGGGCGAGGGCGAAGATCGCGTCGAAAGTCTCGGCGTCGAAGATCGCCAGCTCGGACAGGCTCTTACGGTCGAGCTTGATCCCGGCGAGCTTCAGCCCGTGGATCAGTCGGCTGTAACGCACGCCACGCATTTCGGCGGCGGCGGTGAGCCGGATGATGAAGAGCTTGCGGAAGTCACGCTTCTTGGCGCGTCGGTCGCGGAAGGCGAAGACGCCAGCGCGGAGCAGGGTCTCCTTCGCTGACTTCAACAGGCGGCGACGGCCTCCGACAAAGCCCTCAACCTTCTTGAACAGCCGCTTCTTCGCCCGGTTCCGGGCCGCGCCCTTCTTTGCTCGCATGGCAGGAGACTCTCGATCGGCTCAGGACGTAGATCGTTCAATGTATAAGATTCAGAACGGAACAGCGACGCCCCGGGAGTGCAAGACGACTCGACCGGGGCGGGTCTTGTCTGACGAGGCTCGGAGCGACGCCGATCAGACCGTGGCGGCCGGGGCCGCGTCGAGGGTTTCCCCTTCAGCGGCGGCATTCACAGCGGCGAGCCGGGCGATCGCGATCACGTCGGGCTGGCTCGAAATCCGCTGGCGAACCGCTTTACGGACGCGGGCAGCTTCGGCCGAGACCGACAGGAACGACTTCTTACGCAACTTGCGGATCTTCGAGCCGCTTTTGTGCGAGTTCAAGTGAGACGACCCGCAGCGCTTATGGCTGACCTTGCCGGTGGCCGAAACCTTGAACCGCTTCTTCATCCCTTTGTGAGTCTTCAACTTGGGCATGCGACCGACCTTCTTGCGGCTCAAGACTTTGCGGCATCCGTTTGGCCGAGATTGGCCCGCGCCGCGGGGCCTCTTGGATCGGCCGAGTCGATGAGTGTAGCAAACACAGGGGGATCTCGCCAACTCCAAAAATTGAGGTTGGCCGGTGAAAACGAAAGAACAGGATCAGGGATCGATCGAATCGTCAGGATTGGGCTGAGAAGGACAGATCAGGTTCACTTGAAATCGGGAGTTCGCTGCCTTTACTTCTGAGAGCACGCTGACTGTCCCATGCCGCTTTGACCACGTCGCCAAACTGGTTCAATTCACTCACGCTCCCCATCGTGACGCAGGTCCATCCCGCTTGTGGCGTTGACGAGGCGGCGTCGGGCGAAATTCTCTGAACGATGTCGATCGTGAGTGGAACCCAGAATGTCGGCCGCTTTCGGTCGAAATACAGCCGGCAAACCACCCACGTATATCGTTCGCTAAGATGGATCTTGAAGTACGAGACCGTGTCCTCATAGGCGATGGGTCGTTCAGGGCCGAGGAGTCGTTGGATCGTCGAGAAGCCGTCGAGTTCCTCTTGAGTCGTCACAATCCTGCTCGTCGCAGCTTCGTCAACCTGCGCGGTTGCGAGTTTTTGCATCTCCAATACGCTGGTCAGCATCCTCTGCTTCGCCCATTCATTGATGGCGTTGGAAAGAGTCGGTTTCCAGCTCTCGATCACGCTATCGGTCATTCGCCTCGTCTCGAGGTTCTGGATGGCCAGACGAACGAAGTCGAACGAGGGTTCCAGCAGTCGGCTGATCTCGGCGACGAGAAGATTCTGCGCGCGTTGCCGTTCGGCATATGTGCGAATGAGTTGGGCGTTGAATTGCGACTTCTGGAGCAGGGTCAAGACGTCGTAGGGCGGTTCGTCGTCGCCGAGCACGTCCCATTTCGCGAAGGGCTCTCGATCCATCACGTTTAAATTGACGGCGTCCGTGAAAAATCGCCACTGGACGCCATTGCTCATGATGCCAAGTTTTGCTTCAGGAGCCTTGGCGAAGTAATCCGCGAGTTGCTCGTCGTAGTTGGCCAGCTTCTTGCCAACCTCCTTCGCCTCAACGAAGAAGATCGGACGGCCATCTTGCTTGAACGCCCAATCAATTGGCTTGACAGAACGGTCTTTACCGAAATCAACGCGATATTCAGGCGTGCATTCGCGGGGGTCAGTTAGGTCGTAACCGAGGAGGGTGAACAAGGGACCGATCAGGCTCAGCTTGGTGGCCTGTTCATTTCCTCTGACATGCTCAGCGAGTTCTCCAACCCGCTTCACATAGCCTTCGATCTGCTCCTTGAAATCGCCCTGCATGGTCGGAACCTTGGGCATGAGCCGCGGTGAAGTAAGGGTTTCTTAATCCGATCTCCGAGTCTAATCGCGTTAACCGTCTCGGGCTAGGGATTAGAAAACAGTGAATCGTTTTTTAGTCACACTATTCCGTCGTGGTTCAAGTTAGGCAGTCCGGGCATCAGATCAAAATTTCGATCTGCCTCGTCTCGATGGTCAGCGGCATCCCGCGCTCGGCCCGGACTTCCAGGCAGGCGTGGATCGCGTCTTCAATAGAATTATGTAGATTTCAGTTCGCGGTACTTATCATTCCACCACAAGACAAGCTCACCGTGTTGTTCGTGATCTACCCAAACAAGGTTTTCTGGGGAGTTTACATCACCACCAAATACGAGCGGCTGAACATACCACTTGATTTTACCAGAAAAGCGAGGATCGACTTTCAACGATACTGACTTTGGCATATTGAACGGAGCGATTAGTTCTTGGTCCAGTGGTACCGTATAGAAGTGACCATTGTTGTCCTGTAAAATAAATTCATCCCAGCCTCGTAGACCAGCAATCACGTAACCAGGCAAGTATTGAGCAATTCGGTACCGTTGCGAAATGCCTTCGATTTCGCTTTCGGCAAAGAGAATAAGGTAGTCATCGTCAAGTCAACCGTCCACCACGAAACAACTCTCTCATATCTAATAGTTAGAAGGACGAGTCAATTCGCTCAATCCAGCACCGGCCATCCAACCCGAAGTCTTAGGTGTGGCCAAGCAATAGAACTCTCTCACGTCGTTGAGGGTTTTAGTTTTAAGGATCGTAACCGTTCAGTCCCCTCTTGGCACGAGAAATGGGTCTGTCAAGCTCGGAGTAGTAGGTAGATATGGCGGTATTGGGAAGGGCTTCGTTCGTAGTGGCCCGTTGGGAGACTCAGCGGGGTATCGACGGACATTCGACGATCCCGACCCCGTCTTGATCCCAATCAAGGCCGACCACAAACGTCCTGCATCGCCGTTCTCAGCGAGGAGTTCGCAGGATAACCTGAATGGAACGCCCGCCGGCCGGGGTCCGGGTTGGAACCATGGGCCGGCGGATCGATCCAATTCGGTCGCCGAGCGGGCCGCGCGTCAGGTCACACGAGGCGCGACGATCGCGGTCATGCGCTTCCCTTCCATCGACGGATTCTTCTCGACCTTGGCCACGTCTTCGAGGGCGGCAAGCACCTCGTTCATGACCCGGCGGCCTTCGTCGATGTGGGCAAGTTCGCGCCCACGAAAGAGGACGTTGACCAGGACTTTGTCCTTGTGTTCGAGGAATTCGCGGGCCCGCTTGACCTTGACCTCGATGTCGTGGTCTCCGGTCTTGGGGCGGACGCGAATCTCTTTCACCTGAACCTGATGCTGCTTCTGCTTCGAGGCCCGCTTCTTCTGCGAGTATTTGAACTTGCCGAAATCCATGATCTTGCAGACCGGCGGGCGCTCGTTCGGGGCGACCTCGACGAGGTCTTGCCCGGCCTCGCGAGCCGCTTCGAGGGCCTTGCCGGTCGGCATCACGCCCAGCATCGCGCCTTCGGCGTTGATGACGCGGACCGGGGAGATCCGGATCTGTTCGTTCACTCGCATGCCGCGGTCAACGGGAGCATTCCGCTCGTTGCGATCGTTGGGACCGATGGCGTCCTCCTCGGGGACGTGGGTTCGAGGCCTCACCGCATGGGACGAGCCAGCCGATCCTCCGGGCGTCTCGTCCCGAACGAACACGGCTCCCGCCCCATCGGCAGAACCGTCGTTTGTTGCAGAGGCAAACTTGATCTTTAACAATTTCCTCACGCTACGTCAAGCAGTCGTTCGGCTTTACCTCTCTTGATCGAAGAGTTCAGACGGTCATCGGGTTCGTTTCGTCGCAGCAAAATCGGGTTCGTTTCGGCGGAATCGGGTCGTCCCCGAGGGGATCAGATGTCGTTTCACAGAGAGAGCTTATCGCTACCAATCGAGGCTCGGTCGCGACCGGGCCAACGTGCGAAGTACGCGTTCTGATCCCCTCCCCACTCCGTGGGGGAGGGTCAGGGTGGGGGGCAAGTTCGACTCGCGGGGTGA
>JANXSY010000159.1 GCA_025356435.1 Isosphaeraceae bacterium
CGGGAAAGCCGGTCGGTTGGAAGCGTGAGCCTTGCACCGGCTTCAGGGCGACTTCGAGCAGCAATCGAGGCTCGTCGGCGAGGGCGGAAAAATCGAGCAACATGAAATCAAAGCTCCTTGAATCACAGAAACCGGCGATCATCGGGTGCCATCGGGTTGAGTCTTCAACACCATCTTTTCAAGCTTCTCGGTATCATCCTCGCTCAGGGGGAAGAGAAGCGCGGCGGCGATGCGACGGGCCGACCTGCCTCCCCGCGCGGCGACTTTGATCGCAGGAGAGAGGTTCGAGCCGAGCAAACGACGCGCGGCGAGCCTCGTCGCGTCGTCGAGCCGTTCGGCCGTCAAGAGATGCGCGATCGTCGGTTCGAGCGGGACTCTGACCTTGCCCCTGCCGATCGGATACGCCGAGTGGCAGAGCTTCAGGAGGGCAAAGGTCGCGTCAGGGGGCTGCTCGGATTGGCGTCGGTCAATCCGATCGGATGTCTTCTCGACTTCCGCGCTCGTCCAATCGAGAAGGATAAGTCCGCGAACGAGCGACTCGATGCGCCCGTTGTCGGTCTCTCCCCGTAGAAACATGGCGACATCCCCGAGCGAGGCGGAGCAGTTCGATTCGCCCGGGAAAACGATCGGAACGTCGCCGTTTCGCATGGCCCAGATCGAGCGGCGTTGGACAACGGCGATGAGGTTGTCTTCGAGTTGGCGTTGATTCCAGACGACGTTGCAAGCAGCCTCCGACGTGTCGGCCCACTGCGGCCATCGGCCCTTGATCTCGATTGGCTCAAGGTGCTGGCGGAGGCTCCCGACGCTCGGGGACTGTATCCCGGCGAGGCTCGCCGCGAGTCGAAACTCTGGGGAGAGGTCGTCACATTCCGTTAGCCACGCCGGCGACAATAAAGGCACGGGGCGCTGGAATGCCTCGCCTCGCCATTTCGTCGAGACGGCCAGCACCCCTTCCGCCTCTCCCAACGCGATGAGCACGGCCTGCAATCGCGACGCGCTCCTTCGCTGACAGAGATCGAGAATCGCCGTTTCCAGCCGACGCAACGCCCGGTTCGCGCTCGCGGGTGCCTTGTCGTTCGAGGCCGCGCGGCGGAAGCTGTCGAGCCAATCGTCGATCTCGGCGAGGAGATTCACCTGGGATTGAGGCTCAACCTTGAACCGACCGAGCGGGACGGCAAGGTAGGACTTGCCGTTTCGGGCCTGAAAGCCGATCCGGGTGAAATGGCCGATCCCGCGATCGGTCCCCAGGGTTGAAATCGCACGAGCGAAATCGACTCCCGTCCTCGCGGTGCGGCCTTGGACGTGATCGCGACCTTCTCCGCTCTTCGCGTTGCGAACTTGAACTTGAGCGCGGCCTTCGGAGAATAGGGCCATCAATTCCGGGAGCCCGCAAGCCCGCGACCAGAGCGGCAGCCATAGCTCGTCGTGGCTCGACGCCTCGTCGGCGGCTGATGCGCTGCCGTAACCGATCCCGGTCGATCGAACGCAGAACGGGTAGCTCAACGACCCCCTCGCGGCGGCTTCAAGTCGTTTCACCGCCGAGGCGGCGAAGAGGATCGCTCCTTCGAGCATCAAGACGTAGTCCCAGGGATTAACCGGCCTATCCGCGGCCCCCGGGTCGAACTGCCCGAGAATCGAATCACCCTGCAGATCGTCCTGGACGCGCGAGAAGCAGGCATCTTCCCACCAACTCGCCGCCGAGGGCGTAGGAAGCCCCGACTGGGCATCGAACAAATCCAGTAATCGCTGCATGAAATTGTTCGTGAAATCCAGACGACCGTCGTTACCCCCCGTCCCCAGGAGCGGCGGATATTTTGGCCCGCCCTCGGTCATCACGAAGGCCGCATCGAGCCACGCCACGGCTTCATCCGCGAGCTGCCCCCGACACGCGACGAGAAATTCATCCTTCGCGTCGCCATCGGGTCTCTCATCCCGTTCGAGTGCCGCAAGCATGTCCCGGCACGTCGCGATCGTCCGTCGATACGACGCAATCCGGTCGGCTTGACCTTGGCCAAGTGCCTTGATCGAAGCCTGATTGTCCTTCGGATAAAATCCGCTCCCTCCGTTCCAGGGGGCAATGATTGGGGTCGGCCGATAGGTGTTGAGGAAGAAATCACGGAGGCCGTCTCGATCGAGGGTCGTCCGCAGGTGGAACACATCGCCGGCCCACCAGCCGTGCGCCTCGGGGTCGGCTTGTTGGGCGACGAGGCGGAGGATGCCCAGGGCCTTGAGATAGTACGCCAGGGGGATCGGGGCGCATCCGGTGAGGCTATGAGTACGAAGGCCAGTGGTCATTGGCGATTGTCTCCCGCGTCCGACCCACGCCAGTCGGCGACGCGGAGCAGCGTTTCGAGAAAGCTTAGGCGAAACGGGCCGTATTCATCACGAAGGGCCAGGATGCGGGCGAGCCAGCTCGGTCCGCTCTTGCCTTCGCCGAGCTCTATCAGGCCGAGATTGAGGACGGTCGCGGGCATCGTCTCTTGGGCATCGAGGGCGACGGTGGGAAGGCAATCGCCGTCCCGGACGCCCCTCGCGAACTTGCCGCCGTCGGCGGGGGGCTTCTCGTTCGGCAGGCTCCGGATGCTCGCCCGCACCTTGCCGTGGTGCGACGCGATCAGGAAGGCGATCAGGTTCGCGTCGGCGGCGGTCGGGTGATGCTCGAGCCACGCGAGGGCGCTGGCCAACTCATGACGGAAGCCGATCCGTTCTTCCCGACCGCCCGGCGCATCGATGAAACAGGTTGAACGACCGTTCCGCTCGCCTCCGGACTTCGCCCAGAGCACCTCGCGAAGCGTCTCCGCGTCCGCCAGCCCGCCGACCAGCATGTTTTGAAACGCGGGGTGGGCCTTGCCCACGTCATGCCAGCGCGCGGCGGTGACGATCGCGG
>JANXSY010000161.1 GCA_025356435.1 Isosphaeraceae bacterium
CCCGACTGCACGGTTGGCGTCTCGCTCTCGGGGGCATTGACGCCCGCTGGGCTCGGCATGAGTTGCCTGATCCCCCTCATCAAGGCCGGTTTCATCGACTGGATGATCTCGACCGGTGCCAACCTCTATCACGACACCCACTTCGCGCTCGACCTCGCGCTCCATCAGAGCGTTCCGACCCTGAACGATTACGAGTTGCGTGAAAACCAGATCATCCGCATTTACGATATCGTTTTCGACTATCAGACCCTGCTCGACACCGACAGCTTCTATCGCGAGTTGATCAAGAGCGAGCCGTTCGCGAAGTCGATGAGCACCGCCGAGTTCCATTACGAGGTCGGCCGCTACCTCCACGGTCGCGCCGAGACGCTTGGCCGTCCCGCCAACAGCCTGCTCGCGACGGCCTTCGAGGCCGGAATGCCGATCTATACGTCAAGCCCCGGCGACTCTTCGATCGGCATGAATCTCGCCGCGCTCTCGCTCCGCAGCAACGCACTCCAGATCGACTGCCTCCGCGACGTGAACGAGACCGCCTCGATCGTCCACCAGGCGAAGCGGAACGGCGGCACGTCGGGCGTCTTGATCCTGGGTGGTGGTTCTCCCAAGAACTTCATGCTCCAGACTGAGCCCCAGATCCAGGAAGTGCTCGGCTTGGCCGAATCCGGCCACGACTATTTCCTCCAGATCACCGACGCCCGCCCCGACACAGGCGGTCTCTCAGGCGCAACCCCGGCCGAGGCGATGACCTGGGGCAAGGTCGACCCCGAGAAGCTGCCCGACGCCGTCACCTGCTACACCGACACCACGATCGCCCTGCCGCTCCTCACAGCCTATGCGCTCGCCCGCCATCAGCCCCGACCGCTCAAGCGACTCTACGACCGGCGTGAGGCCAACTACGAGGCGCTCAAGGGCGAATATCTCGATCGTCTCGCCCGCCAAGAGCTGGCCTGACACGGGACGGCCGGCGCCATGATCCGAACCCGAACCCTGGTCGTCTCCCCCGACGCCCCCGACCCCGACGCGATCGCTGAGGCCGCCGACGTGATCCGTCGGGGTGGTCTCGTCGCGTTCGCCACCGAGACCGTTTACGGCCTGGGGGCCGACGCCACCCGAGACTCGGCCGTGCGACGAATTTTCGAGGCGAAAGGTCGAGAGTCGACCAACCCGCTCATCGTTCATCTCGATTCGATCGAGTCGGTCCGGCCCGTCGCGGCGGTCTGGCCCCACCTCGCCGAGACCCTGGCCGAACGATTCTGGCCCGGCCCACTCACGCTCGTTCTGCCGAAGACACCGAGGATCGCCGACATCGCTACGGCGGGCGGGCCGACGGTCGGCCTGCGTGTCCCCAGGCCGAGCGTCGCCCGCGACCTGATCGCACGATCTCGCGTCCCGATCGCCGCCCCGAGCGCGAACCGTTCGACGCGAATTTCCCCCACGCTCGCCCGACATGTCGCCAAAGACCTCGACGGCCGGATCGAGATGATCCTCGACAGCGGTCCGACAGCAGTCGGCATCGAGTCGACGGTGCTTGACCTCACCAGCGACCCACCCATCATCCTCCGTCCCGGCTCGATCACACCCGACGACCTCGCTCCATTCCTCGGGATGAGGCCCGAGATTCGAGGGCAATCCGGGCTGGCGCGAAGCCCTGGCCTGGCCACGATTCACTACGCGCCTCGAACCATCGCCTATCGCGGGACGCTCGACGACCTCGATCATCGGATTCTACCTGAAAACACGGGCGTCCTCCTCATCGGCGTTCCGTATCCGAAGCTCAGTCGCGCGTTCCCGCATCGGATCGAGTTACTCACATCCGACTTCGCCGAACCTGCGTTTTACGACGCACTTCACCGCCTCGACGAGTTGAACTTGGCCGCAATCTTCGTCGTCGCCCCGCCCGACGCCCCTTGCTGGACCGCCCTCCGCGATCGCCTGATCCGGGCCACGCAACCCTTGCCGAAATAACGGAAACGTCCCCCTCAGGCCGCGGCGTTGTTGAACTCCCTTGCGTATCGTCGAGCCCGACGTGACAATAGCGTTCATCCAACCTTGCAGTTCAGAATTCCTCTCAATAGGGGGCGGGTTATGGCGCGGATGCTCCGGAGCGTCGCGGTGATGTGCCTCGTCGCGGGGGCGGGTGTCCTCCTCGGTCTCAGGACTTCGGCATCGGCCGACGTGCTCCTGATCAGCCAGCAAGAACCTGCCCCGAAAGAGACCGCGCCCAAGAAGAAGGTCGTCCCGACCAGGCCGAAGAAGACGTCAAAGAAGGGGATGCCCAAAACCGCCATGCCTGCTGAGGGCGACGCCTCGGCGGCCGCTCCCGCGACGGTAACTCCCGCCGATACGGCGGGGGGGTTGAAGTTCTCACGAGACATCGCGCCGATCTTGGTCGCCAACTGCGCAGGCTGCCACACGGCGACGCATCGGAGCGGGTTCAATCAGACGACGTTCGCCGGTCTGATGAAGGGCGGCAAGACGGGCGACGATATCGTCTCGGGAAAGCCCGAAGAGAGCCTCGTGGTCAAGCGAATCAAGAACGAAGAAGGAGCGGGGGCGAAGATGCCGCCCGGCCAGGCTCGGCTCTCCGAGAATGCCATCGCGAAGATTGAGCAGTGGATCAAGGAGGGGGCCAAGCTCGACGCAGGCGTCGACGCTGCGGCCCCGATGGTGAAGTATGCCGCCACTCCCGAAGATCTTCGCAAGGCCGAACTCGCCAAGATGAGCCCCGACGATCGCGACAAGAAGACCGAAGCCGCCGGCCGGGATCGCCTCAAGAAGGCCGACCCCACCTCCAAGATGGAGATGACCAAGAGCGCCCACTTCATGCTCTTCTCCGACATGCCGAAGGAACGGGTCTCTCTGCTCTTGAAGACAATGGAGAGACAATATGGCCTGGTCGGCCAGATTCTCGGCATTGGGAAAATGAACTTCGGCGAGAAGATGAGTTTTTACGTCTTCAAAGAGCAGAAGGGCTTCACCGAGTTCGCACGGACGATCGAAAACCAGGACGTCGAGCCCGGCGAAGAGGCACGCGGCAAGCTGGGGGTCGAGTCCCCTTACATCATCGCCATCGATCCGCTGCAAGGCGGTTCCGAGTCGACCGCCTCGACCTCCAAGAAGGCGTCAAGATCGAAGAAAGCCGACGACTCCCTCGGCGGCCCCGACCGCACACTTGCTGGACTGCTCACCGAGCAATTTACCATTGGGGCCTTAAATCTCGCCGGCAAGCCCCCTCGGTGGATCACAATGGGTGCCGGTGCCCTATTTGCATCAAAGCTCGAACCTCGCAGCCCTTACTATCGCAAGCTCCGCCTGGAAGCGGTTGACCAGGTCAAGCTCGGCTGGTCCGGCAAGGCGCAGGAAGCACTCGGGGATACAATCAAGCCCGAGACCGTCCGGGCCGTCGGTTTCGCGATCTGCGACTGGCTCTTCTCGACCGACCCAAACGCCTTCGCCAACTTCGTCCGGGGGATGCTCGAAGGCGGCCCTAAGCTCGATGACGCCATCGGCGCGGCCCTCAACTCGAATCGCGAGCAGTTCCTTGCCGCGAGCGAAGAGTTCATCGCCCAGCGCTATGGGTCGATCCGATGAGCGATCACGATCCCGGTGCTTATTTCGTCACCGACGGCCAAGGCTCGCACCACGACCTCTTTCCCGGCGTGTCGATCAAGACCACGACGGGGACGAACATGCTCCTTTCTGTCGTAACATTCGAACCCGACTCGGTTGTCCCCGACCACTCTCATCCCCACGAACAAATGGGGATGATGATCTCGGGACGCCTCCAGTTCACCGTTGGTGGCGTCACCCGCACCCTTGGCCCTGGCGACACCTGGCGCATTCCGGGAGGGGTCGTTCACAAAGTGGTCGCAATCGACGGTCCAGCCGTCGCCCTCGACGTGTTTCACCCGATCCGCGAGGATTATCGGTAGCCGACCGAGCCGTCAATCCGACTCGAATTATGTTGAACAAACATCGAAACCAGCGTAGATTGGCACTCAACCTGATGATGGGTCGCTTGCTTGTATCCCTGCGCGGGAGGGCCGATGCTCCGAATCATGGGCAACCGGAAGCAACTCTGCGACGGCCTGACCCGACGTGACCTGTTGCAGATCGGGGCGCTTGCGGGGCTCGGGCTTGGGCTCGACGAGTTAAAGGCCCTCGGTTCGACAAAGTCGCCTTCGGACAGCTCGTTCGGTCGCGCCAAGTCGTGCATCCTCCTGTTCCTCTACGGCTCGCCGAGCCAGCTCGAGACCTTCGACCCCAAGCCTGACGCCCCCGAAGGAATTCGCGGCGAGCTCGGCCGTTCGATCTCGACTCGAATACCCGGGCTTTCGATCGCCTCCGGCCTGCCGAAGATGGCGAAGGTGATGGACAAGGCGTCGATCATTCGCTCGGTGACGCACCCCTATCCCATCCACGGCGTCGCGTATGCCCTCACCGGGATTCCTCGGATTGATGTCGCGCTCGAACTAAATCCGCACGACCAGGCGCATTGGCCCTTCATCGGGTCGGTGGTCGATCACGTCGAGCGGGCCAAGCCCGGCGGTCGCTCGGCCGACGTCCCCCGCAACCTCTTGCTCCCCTGGGCCTTCAGCAGCCATCGAGTCGGCGAGGTGCCTCGGGCGGGTCCTTACGGCGGCTTCCTCGGATCGGCCTATGACCCGATCGCCGTCGAATTCGTTGGCAAGGGGACGACCAAAGCCAAGAAGACGCTCCAGGAGAAGATCTGGGAAGACTTCGAACCGTATCGCGGCGTGACGCCTGAGAGCCGGTTCCGGCCATCCTCGGTTGTGGATGACGGCCCCGGCCTCTCGTTCGACCGGATGAATCGTCGGCGGACCTTGCTCGCCCAGTTCGAAGACGCCCGCCGCGACGCCGACCGGCAAGTTGACCGCTCGGGCATCGACCGCCATCGCGACCTCGCGTATTCGCTGCTCGGCTCGGACCGACTCCGACGCGCCTTCGACCTTGGCCGCGAACCGATGCCGACCCGCGAGTCTTACGGGATGACACTCTTCGGCCAGGCAACGCTCACGGCCCGGCGGCTCGTCGAGGCGGGGGGACGGTTCGTCACGGTGTTCTGGGACGAGTATGGGCTCGCCGGCACCGGCTGGGATACGCACTGGGACCACTTCTCTCGGATGAAGGATGAACTCCTGCCAGGCCTCGATCAGACTCTTTCCGCCCTTCTCACCGACCTCGACGCCCGGGGGATGCTCGACGAGACGCTCGTCCTCTGCATGAGCGAGCACGGTCGGACTCCGAAGATCGACGGGGCGAAAGGCGGCGGACGCGACCACTGGTCGCGTTGCTATTCGACCCTGATGGCCGGCGGGGGGATCGCACGGGGGAGGGTCGTCGGCAAGTCGGACAAGATCGCCTCGGACCCCACCGAACGGCCGGTTTCGCCCAAAGACCTGCTCGCGACAGCGTATCACCTGCTTGGCGTCGATCCGCAGACGATGCTCACCGACCGTCAGGGTCGGCCGATGCCGCTGGTCCCCGACGGCAACGTGATCCACGAGATCCTTGCCTGAGGCCGAGTCGCCGATTAGTTATTGATCGGCGCATGCCTCCGTCTGGCATTGTCTTTTTTTTGACCTTCGACAAAAATGCCGCCAAGCGGGGATGTCCACGTTCCACGCGGGGGCCGCCCATCATGAGGAAGTGCGGCCCGTCGATCCCCGTCTGATCCCGCCCGACGAGTTTGCGGCAAGGAGGCCTACATCATGGTGCGCTGGTTCATCGACCGTTCTCCGCAGCGCGGCGTCCCGACAGTTAGCCTGCGACGTCTGTTCCCCCAGGCCACGTTCGTCGGGGGCCGAGACCTGGAAGTCTCGGGCTGTTCGACCGACGCACACAGGCTCCAACCGGGACAGGTTTTCGTCGCCGTCCGGGGCGACCGGCATGACGGCCACGCCTTCGTGAATAGTGCCATCGACCGGGGGGCAGCCGGTGTGGTCGTCGAGCGTCCCTGCGCCGACGCCGGTCGACTCCAGGCCGTGGTGCCGGACGCCCGGGCCGCCTATGCCCGGCTCTGCCACGCCCTGGCCGGAGACCCAGCCGATAGGCTCGAACTCGTCGCCATCGCGGGCGGTCGAGATGCGCGTCTCGTCTCGCTGTTGCTCCACTCGATCTTCGAACTCGCGGGCCAGCGATTCGGCCAGGTCGGCCCGCAAGACTGGTCCGACGGCCTGACGACGCTGCCGATGGGTACCGGATTCCCTGAGGCTGAAGGTCTCGCGACGATGCTCGGTGGGATGATTCGTCGCCAATGCGTCGGCGGCCTCATCGAGGTCTCCCACGCCGCGCTGGAAGGCACCAGCCTAGCCGAGGGAATGGCCTTCGCGGCGGCCGTCATACCGTGCGTCCGCGAGGCGTCCGAGGATGACTTAGACGCACTGAACGCTCGACGCCGAGCGTATGCCAAGCTGGTACGCCGAGTCAGGGCGGGCGGGCTCGTCGTCGTGAATGAAGACGATCCTGATTCGGAGATCCTCGGCGCGACGAACCTTGAGGCCAAACGGGTCTCGATCGGCGTCGACCGGCCGGCCGACGTGCGGGCCGAGGTCGAGTGGATCGAGGTTGACCGCGCCCGCTTTCGGCTCATCGCCGAAGGCGTCGCGGAAACCGTGACCCTCGGCCTGGGCGGGGTCGAGTCGATCCACGCGGCCCTTGCGGCAGTCGCCGTGGCGCGGTCTTGCGGGATCGCCACCGACCGAATTATCGCGGGCCTGGAGGCGGTGAAGGGGGTGCCCGGGCGGTTTGAGCGAGTTGAAGAAGGTCAGGAGTTTGAAGTGCGGGTTGACGCGGCGCGATGGCCTGAAGAGTTGGCCGTCGCCCTCTCTCAGGCCCGGGAAGGCCGGTCGGGAAAGGTCATCTGCGTGGTCGGTGCTGAGGGGCATGGCGACCGCGACGAGCGTAGGCGGATCGCCGAAGTGGCCGACGCGGGGGCCGACGTGGTGATCTTCACGATGGACAATCCCCGAGACGAAGACCCCGGACAGATCCTCGACGACCTGCACGCCGGGACGACCTGGTCAGATCGTGTACGGGTCGACCCAGATCGACGTCGGGCTATCGAGACGGCCCTCACAATGGCCCAGCCGGGAGACGCGGTGGTGATTGCCGGCAAGGGACGCAACGCATTTCAGATTCTGGCCGATCGGGTCATCCCGTTCGACGACCGCGCAGTCGCCGCCCGTTGGCTCCGTGCGGATCGTTTGATGGCGGTGTCGCGACGCAACTCGGCCTGAACGCCGGTCAACATCAGGAAATCTTTACAATCCGGCTTTGTGCCCACGGCGGCCTCTGCTATAGTCCGCCGACACGCCTCGAAGGCGTGAGCGGACGGGATGGATTCCGGCCGCAAGGGTGTCCGACAGGGAGGTCTCCGCCATGCCCAAGTGGCCGATCCGCGTCAAGCTGATCGCTGGACTCAGCCTGGTCGTGGGCATAATGCTCACCCTGATGGGCGGGTCGTCGTTCGGGCTTCGCTCGTTCCACGACAGCAACCTGACCCTCGTCGACCAGCTCCGCGAGCTGGGCGGTGCGTCGGAACTCTTCGAGAAAGTCGTCCGTCTCGAGTCTCCTCGCGACGACGAGCCGGGATCGACCGCCGCGCTCTTGCAACGGACTCATGAGGCCCGAACCTCGCTCCTGAACTATTTCGAGGAGCTGAAGCGGAATGCCATCCGAGGCAACCGCGCCGCCGACGGACGCGAGGCCGCCTCGCTCGCCTTCGACGTCGACGCCGACCTCACCGCAATCCTCTCCCAACTCGACCCCGACACAGCCCACGAGTATGGCCTTCCCGGCACCTCGGGCTATCTCCGGCTCAACCCCAAAGTCGCCGAGACCTTCAAACCGCTCTCCGACCGGATTGTCGATCTCAAACGGCGTATCGAGCGTGTTGACCGCCGCGTCATGAATCTGCCGCCGATGCTCCTCAAGGATTTCTACGCGATCCTGCTCGCTTCGAGGAGGAACTATGAGGCGGCCAAGGTGATCGTCTGGACCTCGGCGCTGCTGGTCCTGCCGATGCTCATCGGCCTGACCGCGCTACTCTATCGCTGGATCGTGTTCCCGATCCGGCTCCTCGAACGGGGCGTCCGGCGCGTTGCCCGGGGTTCGTTCGACGACCGGATCGACCTGACGACCGGCGACGAACTGCAGGCGCTCGCCGAGGCGTTCAACGACATGACTGAGCGGCTCCGCGAGATGTACTCGAACCTCGAACACCAGGTCGAGGAGCGGAGCCGTCAACTCGTGCGGTCTGAGCGGCTTGCCGGGGTGGGATTCCTCGCAGCGGGTGTGGCGCATGAGATCAACAACCCGCTTGCCTCGATCGCGTTCTGCTCGGAGTCGCTCGAAAACCGGCTCCGGCCCCTCCTCGACCCCTCCGAGACCGGAGACGCTAAGGTTGTCCGCAAATATGTCCGGATGATCCAAGAAGAGGCGTTCCGTTGCAAGGCGATCACCGAGAAGCTGCTTGACTTCTCCCGAGTCGGCGACATTCAGCGCGTCCGGACCGACCTCGCCGGGCTGATCCAAGGGGTCGTCGACATGGTCCGGCACATCGGTAAATACCGCAACAAGACGATCCTCTTTCAGCCGAGGGCGGCGGTCCTGGCCGACGTCGACGGCCAAGAGATCAAGCAGGTCGTCCTGAACCTTGTCGTGAACGCTCTGGAATCGATGGACACGGGCGGCACGCTGCGAATCGATCTGCGGTATGCCGAGGGAAAAGTCGAGATCACCTTCGCCGACAACGGCTGCGGAATGCCTCCTGACATCTTGGAGAACATCTTCGAACCGTTCTTCACCAAGCGAAAGGGAGGCAAGGGGACCGGCCTGGGCCTCTCGATCACCAACCGGATCGTCAGCCAGCACCACGGCGAGATTACCGTCGCCAGCCCTGGAGAAGGGCGGGGCGCGACGTTCACCGTCCGCCTTCCGTTGCATCAGACCGCCGAAGAGCCGGGCCAGTCGTCGACGAAGGCGATCCGGGCCGCCTGATCGGTCCTCCGAAAGACGTCGATCGCTTAACGAACACGCAATCCCGCCAATGTGACCGAGCCGAGGAGACACGACCGATGGAGAAGACGCCCCAAGGCGGCCTCCGCATCCTGTTCGCCGACGACGAGGCCCATCTCCGTGAACTCATGCAGATGGAGCTACCCCGACTCGGCCACGAAGTGACCGTCTGTCAGGACGGCACCGCCGCCATCCGCGCCCTCGAAAAGGGCTCATACGACGCCGCCTTGCTCGATCTTCGCATGCCCGGCCTCACCGGCATCGAGGTGCTCGGCAAGATCCGTCAACTCAGCCCCGAGACTCAGGTCATCATCCTCACCGGCCAGGCCACCGTTGACACCGCCGTCCAGGCGCTTCGGCTTGGCGCGTTCGACTACCTGACGAAGCCCTGCAAGTGGGCCGAACTCGAAGTCATCCTCAACCGAGTTGCCGAGCGCCGAGACCTGGCGAACAAGGCCACGGCCTTCGAGACCCGGCTCAAGGCGGTCGAAGGAACCCCGCTCATTGTCGGCGACTCTCCATCGATGCAGTCGGTCCGCCGCCTGATCGACACGATCGCCCCCACCGACGCATCGGTCATGATCCTCGGTGAGACCGGCACTGGCAAGGAACTCGTCGCACGTAACCTCCACGACAAGAGCCGGCGAGCGGGGCACGCCTTCATCCCCGTCAACTGCGGTGCCCTGCCAGAGAACCTCGTCGAGAGCGAACTGTTCGGCCACCGCAAAGGGGCATTCACCGGGGCCGATGCTCATCGCAAGGGACTGTTCGAAGTCGCCAACGGCGGCACGCTTTTCCTCGACGAAGTTGGCGAGCTGGACAAAAGCGTCCAGGTGAAACTGCTCCGATTTCTTGAATCGGGGGAGATCCGCCGGGTCGGCGAGAATGACCCGTTCCGGGTCGACGTCCGGATCCTCTGCGCGACGAACCGCAACCTCCGCGAGATGATCGAAGTCGAGCAGTTCCGCGAAGACTTGTTCTTCCGGATAAACACCTTCGAGATCCACCTGCCTTCGCTTCGCGAACGGAAGTCGGACGTCTCACCGCTCGCGCAACATATGCTCGCGCGTTACGCCTCGCGACACGGCCGCCACGCGCCAACCCTGACAGCGGAGGCACTCGAATATCTCTCCGCGCAAGACTGGCCGGGAAATATACGCGAGCTGGCTAACGCCATCGAACGGGCGATGATCCTCTCGGGCGGAGGTCCGATCGGCCTAGAACATCTCCCAACGCAGGTCCCCATCCGCCGCTCGGTCGGCTCGCAAGGTTGGTCCACAGCCATCCCCGGGCCGCATTTTCAGATTCCCGACGGCAGCCCGACGCTCCGCGACATCGAGATGAAGTACATCCAGGTCGTTCTGGAGAAGCACAACGGCAATAAGCCCGCCGCGTCAAAAGAGCTAGGCATCAGCCTCAAGACGCTCTACAACAAGATCAATCAGCTTCAGCAGGGGTGAAAATCGTAGCGATCCGATCTGACCCTAGGGATATTCATATCTCAGGACGGCACTCCATAGTCGTTCGTAAGCTTCGACGACCCGGCCCGGTGTGAAATGCGCCTCGACCCGCGCCCGGCCGGCCTCGCCGAAACGCCGGAGCCGGTCGCGGTCGGTCGCAGCGTCGCGGAGCGCGTTGGCGAGCGATAAAGAGTCGCCGGGGGGGACAAGCCAGCCCGTCTCGCCGGGGACGACGAGGTCTTCGGTCCCCTCGACGGCCGTCGCGACGACCGCTCGGCGTGCGGCCATCGCTTCGAGGACGACGTTTGGCATCCCTTCCCAGAGTGACGGCAGGACGAGCAAGTCTGCCGCGCCAAGGAGCGAGGACACGTCGCCTCGCCGCCCGAGCCAATGGACCCGGCCGGCCAGGATAGGGAGAGAATCCGCCAACGATCGGAGCATCTCTTCCTCGGGACCGTCGCCGACGATCGCAAGATGCCAGGCGGCGCTATCGGCGAAGACGCGAGCGGCGGCATCGAGGAGGATCGGGATTCCCTTCTGCGGATCGAGACGGCCGACGAAGAGGGCGAGCAGGGCCTCGGCGGGCACGCCGATCTTCGCTCGATCGAGCGGTTCAAATCGGTCGAAGCGCGTGGGGTCGACCCCGTTGGGGATGACGGTGAGCCGGTCGGGATCGATTCGGCCCAACTCGCGAGTAAATTGCCTCACCCCTTCGGAGACGCAGACCGAGCCGCACGCGAGCCGGGTTGTGAGTCGGTCGAGCGTCAGATGCCAGCGTCGGCCCCGCTCCGCCACGCGGATACCGCCGACGACCCAGGGGTTGCCCGACAGCGGGGCGGCGAGCCGGGTAGCGATGTTGGCGTGAAAGAGGAAGCTCTGGACGAGCGCGGGGCCGAGTCGTCGGAGTGTTGCTGCGAGACGCCCGACGGCCCGGATCGGCCTGCGGCGATCGACGTCAAGGCAGACGGTCTCGATCCCGGCCATGCCGAGTACGTCGGTGAGATCGCCTGGGCGATCGAGGCAGACGACGGATGGCTGCCAGCGACGGCGATCGAGCCGAATCGCGAGATCGACGAGCGCCTGCTCCGCGCCCCCGACATCGAGGTCGGTGATCGCCAGGGTGATCGGGACCGGCCGGTCGGGCCAGGGTTTGAGGCGGGCGTCGGCCAGTCGTCGGGCCAGGGCTTGCAAGTGGGGGCGTCACCCGGTTGTGATGGGAGGGTCAAGGGGCTTGGCCCCGATGAAACTCATCATGACGGTCGGGGTCAGGTCGTGCAAACCGAAGAATTCGATTTCGACCTGCCGGATCGACTCATCGCGCAACAACCAGTCGACCCCCGCGACTCCTCGCGGCTGATAGTCGTCAGGCGCAGTCTGGGGGCCTGGGAGCATCAGTCGTTCCGCGACCTCCCCAACCTTCTCGACGCGGGCGACATCCTCGTCAGGAACAACACGAAGGTCGTCCCCGCTCGTCTCGTCGGCCATCGAGAACGGACGGGCGGGGCGTGGGAGGGGCTCTTCCTCCGCGCCTTCCCGGGCGGCGAGTGGGAGATCCTCGGTAAGACCCGGGGCCGTCCCGAGCCGGGAGAGCGGATCGTGGTGGGGCAGGGGCTTGGGCTCGAACTGATCCGCAAGGACGACTCTGGGCGCTGGACCGTCCGACCCGACTCGGACGAGCCGACGCAATCGTTGCTCGACCGCCACGGCGTCGTGCCTCTGCCCCCTTATATCCGCAAGGGCGTGGAAGGGCCGGGCGACCGCGTGCGATATCAGACCGTCTTCGCCTCAATCGACGGGTCGGTCGCCGCGCCCACGGCCGGGCTCCATTTCACAGAAGATGTCTTCCGACGCCTCGCCGAGCGTGGGGTCGGACGGGTGGACATTACCCTCCACGTCGGCCTGGGCACGTTCCGGCCTATCGAAGCCAAGCAGATCGAGGAGCATGCCTTACACGCCGAGTGGGCGAGCCTCGACGCCAGGACCGCCGACCGCCTCACACAGGCGAAAGCCTACGGCGGTCGGATCGTCGCCGTAGGCACGACATCGGCCCGCACTCTCGAGACGGCGTCCGCGAGCGGTTCGATCGAGGCATTCGAAGGCGAGACGGCGCTCTACATACGGCCCGGCCATAAGTTCCACGCGGTCGACGCTCTCCTCACGAATTTTCACCTGCCCAAGAGCAGCCTGCTCGTCTTAGTCTCGGCGTTGGCGGGGGTCGATCTGATCCGTGCCGCCTACGCCGAGGCGATCCGCGAGGGTTATCGGTTCTATAGCTTCGGAGACGCGATGCTGATCCTCCCCTGAGCCGGGCCGGTCTCAGGCCGCCTTCTTGGCCGGCTCGGTCTTCGTCTCGGCGGGCTTAGTCTCCGGCTTTTCGGGAACCTTCGGCGGCTCGGATTTCGCCTCATCGGGCGCTGCGTCGGCCTTGGCGTCGCCCTCTTTCGCGACCGGTCGTTGTTTGGGCGTGATCACGAGCTTGCCGTCTTTGACCTCAACCTTCTCGATCTGGGCGATCTGCTTGGCAACCTTAGGATCGTTTGAGGAGTCCTTGGCGAGGTTCTCCATCCGCAGTTTGGACATGATGTCCTCCGGGATCGCCTTGCCTTTGACCTCAAGGCTGTCGAACGTGATCAAGAGCCGATCATTCTCCACCCGAACGTCGAAGGTCGCGGTGCCGTTGATGAATTTGCCGGGAAATCCGAGCTTGGCCATCGGGAAACTCACCTCGCCCCGCACTTTGTCGCCCGCGAAGTCGACAGCGACGACACCTTTAAAATCGGGATTCGAGTCGATCAGCGCGTTGATCTGCACGGCGGTAAGGATGAGCGGCTCGGCCGGCGTCTCGGCCTCGATTGCCGCCTGGAAGGCAACGACCTTCTCCTCAAGCCCCTTGAGTTCGTCAGCGGGAAGCTCGCTCACGGCGATCGGCCGGGGGGCATCGTCGCCGTATTCCTGGACGAACTTGCTGATTCCCCGATAGAGCATGAAGATCCCACCGCCGAGCAGGATCGACAGGAGGATCGACACGACGATCGCCGCGAGGCATCCGTAGAAGACGCACCCTCGCTTCTTCCGTTGTGGCTCGTAGGGGGGAGTCTCGCCCTCGAATGGTAAGAATCGCGTGTTGGGCTCCATGATCGATCGTCTCAATTCGATAAGAGGGCCGGGCGAATTCGCGTCAGACCGGGTTCTTCGGCCGAAATCGTTTGGACAGAGCGAGGTTCAGGCCATCGGGAACTTCGAGGCCACTCTCGAACAGGGCGTGATTGAGCTCGCCCGGGTCGTCGAAGTTATTCTGGTGGGCCACAGGCGCGTGCCAGAAGATGTAACGGACCGTGTTGCGGAAGTCGAGATAGGCAATCGCCAGGCTCTCGTCCTGATAACACCACGCTGCGACAATCGGCTTGCCGCTCGACCCCGCCAGGCGGAGCGACGGTGTTAGCATCTCGATCTGCTTGTTCTTCATCCCCTGGATCGCAACCTGCCCGGCCGACCGACCCCGGATCGACGGAATCACCGCCAACCGATAAGGCCCGATCGGGACGTGCCGGTGGCCCAACTTTGAGCCCGGCGTACGCAGGGCGGCGATCCCCTCCTCCCAAAGTGTATGCAACTCGCCCAAGGTGAGTCGCACGGGGTCGGGGCTGACGAGTCGGACGAGGCCCTTGTTGTTGGCAAGGTCTGTATCCAAGTCGTAAAGGCTCGACGGGTCGACATGGATCGAGAGCCGCCCGGCGGGGTCATCGCGAGCGGGAGCCTCCTCGAAGGCGTCGAGTTCCGGCTCATCGACAAACGACCTCAGTTCGACGTCGAGCTGCTCGACGACCCGGGCGGGAACGACCTTGCGGATCGCGCGATCGAGGCGGTTGCTGGCGTCGGGCAGGTGCAGGGCCTCGCAGACACCGTCCCAGACGATCTCGGGTTTCGAGCGGAGCGTGCGCTGCCATCGCGCACGTTCGATCAGGGGATAGACGACTTCGGGCCAGAGCGAGGCGCTGGCGGGGTCTCGGGCGGCGGCCGTGGTGGCATACCCGAGCACAGCCTGACGGAAATCGGGACGGTCGCGCCAGACGTCGGCCACGCGGTTCCAGCGTTCGACGAGCGTGTCGTCGACCTCGGATCGAGCCGGGGCGACCTTGCGGAGGTCGTCGAGCACTTGCGGCATCAGACCAGGATTGAGCACGCCTCGGTCGTCGGTCAGGTGCTCGCGGGCGTAGGAGCTCGCTTCCTGGATCCGCTTCCTGACCTCGCGAAACGCCCTGCGTTTGGCGGGCGTGTCGCGGCTGAGCAGATACTTGGCGACTACGATAGGGGAGAGAGACGGACGGACGTCGGGACGTGAGTCGAGCAACTCGGCGACCGAGGTTAGAGCTTCCGATGTCGCGCCGATGTTCATGATCCACGTCATCGCGAGCACGAGCCGGGCGCGGTCGGCATTGAGGGGGTCGAGCGGCCGACGCCGGAGGAAGCCGCGTCGGCGCGACCCGCCGAGCAGATACGCGAGATAATGCCCGGTGAGATACCTCTCGTCAGCGCTCAGGGTGATCGGCTGGGAGACGATGTCAGCCAGCAACCTTGCCGCGAGAATTCGGGGTGCCGACCCGCCCGCGTTGGAAGGACTTGACCCAGGTGCCACCCCCGCCGGCGCGGCGGCGATCTCGCTCGACGACGGGCCTCGCACCGCATCCGGGATCTCCGTAGAGCGGATGTCGATCGTCAGAAGCCCGGCGGGGCGAAGCGAAGCGACCGCCGGCCCCATGGAGAGCACGGGGGGCGTCCCGACCGTGCGGCCGGGACGCAGCGTCGGGTCATGAGCCAAGAGATCGCGGATCGCCGACGCGACCGATGCCCCCGAGGCCGGCCGATTCTCGGGCGACTTCGCCATCAGGTTGAGCACGAGGCTTTCGAGATCGGGAGAAACCCCAGGATTTTTCGAGCGAGGAGGCTCGGGATCGGCACCGATATGGCTCGCGATCACGGCGAACGGAGGCCCCGAGAATGGGGGAGAACCGACGACAGCCTCATAGAGCATCACACCGAGCGAGTAGAGGTCGGTCCGGTGGTCGAGCCGCCGTCCCTTGGCCTGCTCGGGACTCATGTAATGGGGCGTGCCCCGAATGGTCCCCGATTCCTGGGCCCCGTCCATCAATACGGACAGGCCGAAGTCGGAGAGCCTCGTCGAGTCGGAAGCCGTCAGGAGTACGTTTGCGGGTTTGACGTCGCGGTGGATCACCCCTTGGCGATGAGCATAATCGAGCGCATCGGCCACCTGGGCGATGATCCGCAGGCGTGCCGGGATGTCGATCTCTCGGGTCCGACGATGGAAGCTCGAACCGTCGACTTCTTCCATCACGAAGTAGTAGAGGCCGTCGGACTCGCCGAAGTCGTAGATCCTGACGATGTGCTCATGGACGAGCCTCGCGAGGATCTGCGCCTCGAGCCGGATCTTCTTGCCGACTTCCTCGCCGGTCCGCTCCTTGAGCACCTTGATGGCCACGGGCCTCTGCAAGACCAGGTCGGTCGCCCGGTACACGGCACCCATGCCACCTCTTCCCAACTCCTTGACCAGGGAAAATCGTTGATTAAAGGTGGTCCCGATCACATCCGGCTCCGAAGAAGGGGCTCGTCGGGTGAGCCTCCGAAACGCCTTAACAATCCTTACGGTTCGACTATCCTAAAGCCACAAAGGGGTTCCGACAACGACCGGCCGGCGAAATGCCGGAACGGAGCTTCAACGGACGAACGTCGAACACCACCTTGCCCCTGAGACAGAGGTCGCCGATCATGTCGTTAGCTGTTTCCACAAACGACGGGAGGTGAAATGTGGCCCCATACGGTCGGGAGCGGATGACGATCGCCAAGCTCATGACGATCGTCGCTTGCATGGCCTTGCTGATCGCGGTGCTCGCGAACCCGGGGGCCTTGCGGACGGTGTCGATCATCGCGGGCCTGATCGGGGGCTTGTGCGTTGTGCTGGCGGTGATGATCGCCGTATTCGACCTCTGCATAGGAGTTAGGTGTCCCAACTGCGGGGCCTGGGCAATGGCCCGCGTCTCGGTGACATCGTTCCGCGACCGCTACTTCCAATGCACCGCCTGTCAGGCCCGATGCCGCCGCGGTTTCCTCCGGGGCTGGGGTGACGCCTCTGGCTCCGAGTTCGACCACATCTACGGCCGCAAACGCCCCGAGAACCCCTGGACAGCCGCGCCTCGTCTCGAAGACGAAGACCTGATCGACTCGAAAACGCACGTCAATCTTCTTATCAACAAGAAACGGCGCAACCCCAATCCTCCCGACCAGTATATCCCTCCTGTTTAAAACTACAGTGTTAAGCCGGGTCGACAATATCTGGGGGGATAGATCGATTCGGTTATCGCAATAAGATCATCACCGATGCCACATGAACAAACGCCAGGAAGTTTCGGCCTGTCTTCTCGTATCGGGTCGCCACGCGTGTCGATACGGCTTCAACAGATTGAGGAACCACTCGATCTTCTTGCGTTCTTTGTACCAATGCTTATCATAATCATGA
>JANXSY010000181.1 GCA_025356435.1 Isosphaeraceae bacterium
CTGCTCGGCGGTGAGGCCATGCTTGGTCGCGTTGAGCCGAGAGACCTCCTTGCCCGCAGCCGTATTCGGGCCTGTAGAGCGTCCCGCATTGAGCCGATTCGCCTCGATCTGCCGCTCGGTTGCCATCGCGAGTGCCTCCCCCGTCGGAGCGTCCCGTTATGAATCTCCCCACGCCACGTCGCGGGAGTGGTTTGTCTAGTATAGCCGACGAGAGAACGTGAGGTTGTCCCTAAAGCGGGAATATTGTCCCTTGAACGCGAATCGGGTGGATCTTCGGTCTCTGAGCCTTAGGCTCGACGAGCCTGCGGGCCTGCATCATCGTGGCCAGCATGAGCCGGCCGATATCGTCGCGCCGTTCTGCGTACTTGGCCGATTCATAGGCACTGTCGTCGTAGATCTTGGGGTCGAGATAGGGCATTGAGACGCGGAGGGTCGCTCCTTTGACGAAGGGGCAGCCGGCGTCGGCCTCGCTGCAAACCATGAGGGCGGCGAAACCGGCGTGGGGATTGCTCGCGTCGGCATAGTGTTTCGAGAACTCGACCGTTTCGAGCGGCGGGGCTCCCCAGCGGACGCGACTCTTGGGGTTGGCGGTCTTCGGCTCGCCACGCAGGGCCTCTACGCCGAGTGCCTCGACTTCGATGCCGATCTCCTTGAGGCACGAGATCGTCCGCGCGTTGAACGCAGTCGGGGCGGTGCCTCCGCTGTGGAAGCAGACCTCGGGGAGGCCGTAATAGGCCGAGGCGACGTTGCCCATGGTCGAGCCGATAATGCTCCGTCTGGAGTTGCCGGTGCAGACGACAATCACGTCAAGCGGCTGCCCCGGCTTGTAATTCGCGGCGATCCACTCAGCAATCGCCTGCCCGGCCTGGTGGTGCGGCTCGTCGATCATGTCGAAGGACGACGTCAAGAGGTCGGCATGCGTCCTGACCTTCGGAAGGAGCTGCAAGCGGCTCTTGGGGACGTTCGACGCGAGGGCCTTCTCGACTTCGCTCGCGTCGAGCCGACCGTCGGAGCCGGCGAGTTCACGAAATGTCTCAGTCTCCATCAGTCCTACCATTTTGGCTAGAGTGAGACTGCCGTCCTTCCCAAGGGTCTTCGACAAGAGGGCCTTGGTGCGGACATCATGAGCGGGGTTCGCGGCGAGGGGCGTCCCGCTCCGCTGGACGAGCCAGAGGGCGCGGACGAACGGGCCGGGGTCCTCTGAGGGAGGGAGGGCCTGGCCGAGACAGAGGGCAAGGAGAAGCGTTGACACAAGGATGTTCTCACTTGATTGCGGTGATGTTCACGCTCAGGAGGTGTTCAACACCCGGGGGCGGGGTGGTGCCGGAGATCGCCACCATGGCGAGGGCGGCCTCGGCGTGCGTCTCGACGGCGATGCTCGCGAATCCGGCCGATCTGAGGCGAGCCATGAAGTCGTCAAGGACCAAGGCCCCGCCGATGCAACCGACGATCGCTTCGAGGTCGGATCGGACGGCCTGATCGGGCTCGACGGCCCAGGCCATGTCGGAGATGGCGAGCCGACCGCCGGACTTCAGGACGCGGTGGATCTCGCGAAAGGCGCGGTCTTTGTCAGGGACGAGGTTGAGCACGCAGTTCGAGATCACGACGTCGATCGAGCTGTCATCGACGGGCAGAGATTCGATCTCTCCCTTGCGGAATTCGACGTGTGCCAGCCCGAGCGAGGCGGCGTTGGCGCGGGCCTTGGCGAGCATCGCGTCGGTCATATCAACGCCGATCGCCCGACCGAGCGGCCCGACCTTCCTCGCCGCGATCAGGATGTCAAACCCCGCGCCACTGCCAAGGTCAAGGACGACCTCGCCCGGCTTGAGGTCTGCCAGGGCCTGGGGATTGCCGCACGAGAGGCCGAGATTCGCGCCCTCGGGCAATCTGGCCAACTCCTCGGCCGAGTAGCCGAACGCCAGCGCCAGACTCTCGGCATTCTCCGTGCAGCCGCAGAGCGAGCCGCACGTCGCAGTCCCCTCAGCCACTTCGGCATATCGGGTCGTCACGGCGAGTTTCAAGGCATCACTTTGGATCACGAAACCGCTCCTCTTTAACATGGGTCTAGGCGAATATAGTGGACCCAAGAAGAGTCTGGGGTCCGTCTCTATCTGAGCGCGATCTCAGCAACAATTCAATCCCGAGAGCCGGTCGCGATCCGCCTTGAGTGAGGCGAGATCGGCCAGGCAGGGGATGACGGATTCAACAAGACGGGTGTGGAGATCCGTTACCGGTTCCGTGAGCCGATAGTGAACCCAGAGCCCCTCTTTGCGACCGACGACCAACCCGGTCTTCCGCAGATAGGCCAGGTGCCGCGACACGGTCGGCTGGGGCAGATTCAAGGCGTCATGGAGATGGCAGACGCAGACCTCGCCGTTCGTCAGCAAGTTGAGCAACCGCAGCCGGACCGGGTCGGCCATCGCCTTGAGCAGGCGTGCCGAACTCTCGACCGTGCTTGGGGCCGCTTTCCTTATCTGCATAGACGAATATAGTGGGGCGGCGGGATGAAGTCAAGCGGCACGACGGCGGTTGACCCCCGGAGGGGTGTCGTTTAGCCTGCATGGGGGTTAGTTCCGTCGAAACTCGAGGCGATGTCGTCTCGGGAGCGAACGCGGGCGTGGAGGGTGGGCCGTGGCCTCGTTGCTGGTCATCCAGGGTGCCGATCAGGGGAAGCGTTTCACGCTCAGAGCGCGGACGATCGGGCTCGGACGCGATCACTCGAATCTGGTGCGGGTCAACGACGGCGAGGTCTCGCGCAAGCATGCCGAGCTGAGACGGGTCGACGGGGCGTTTCAACTGGTCGACCTCGGATCGGCAAACGGGACGTTTCTCAACGGAGAGCCGGTCGATCAGGTGCCGCTGCGGTCGGGCGATCAGGTCCGTCTCGGTCATACGGTGCTGCTCTTCGACGAGGCGGCCGAAGTGGCGGTGCGCGAGCTGACGGCGCGGGTCGATCTGCTCGCGATGGCGAGCCCGGACGACAAATCGGCGATCCTCAAGAGCATCCCGGCGGGGGATGGGTCGAACGTCTTGCTCGCGCCCGGGATGGCCGGGGACTGGCTCAAGGAACGGCTCGCCAGCCTCACCGTGATGTATCGCGCGACGCAGGCGATCAGCCATTTTATCGAGATCGACGCGCTCCTGCCGCAGATCCTCGAACTGGTCTTCGAGGCGATCGGGGCCGACCGGGGTGCGATCCTGCTCCAGGACGCCAAGGGCGAACTGATCCCCAAGTCGGTCCGATGGCGCGGGGAGGCTGACCCCGACGAGCGGATGGCGATCTCAAGGACGATCGTTGACTATGTCGTCGGGCAGGGCCAGGGCGTCATCACGTCGAACGCCCCCGCCGACCAGCGGTTCGGCACCGCCGACTCGATCGTCGACTACGGCATCCGCGAGGCGATGTGCGTGCCGGTGCAGGGGCGGCACACGACCCTCGGCGTCCTCTACGTCGATGCAATGGCCACGCTCGACTACGAGCCGACGGGCCTGCTCAAAGCCCGGTTCACCAACGACAATCTCAAGCTCATGGTCGCGCTCGGACACCAGGCGGGCCTGGCGATCGAGAACACCGAACTCTACCGCGCCAAGCTCGACGCCGAGCGGCTGGCGGCAGTCGGCCAGACGATCGCGACCCTCTCGCACCACATCAAGAACATCCTCCAGGGCATCAAGGGAGGCAGCTATCTCGTCGACATGGGCTTGAATGAGAAAGACGAGCAGGTGACGAGAAAGGGTTGGGCGATCGTCGAGAAGAACCAGGCGAAGATTTACAACCTCGTGATGGACATGCTCTCGTTCTCGAAAGACCGCGAGCCCGCGCTCGAACGGCACGACCTGAACGAGACCGTCGCCGAAGTCGTCGAGTTGATGGAGTCGCGCGGCAAAGAGCTGAACGTCGCCCTCGAATGGCACCCGGCGGCCGACCTGCCCGAGTTCCTCTTCGACGCCGACGGCATCCATCGCGCGGTGCTCAACATCGTGACCAACGCCATCGACGCCGCCGAGACGGCCGAGGGGGGCGGGCGGGTCGTCATCTCGACCTCATGGGACCAGCCGCAAGGCCTCGCCCGCGTGACAGTCAACGACAACGGGGCCGGCATCCCCTCGGGCGAGGTTGAGTCGATCTTCGCAGTCTTCGCGTCAACCAAAGGCTCACGCGGCACTGGCCTGGGCCTGCCCGTCGCACTCAAAGTCGTCCGCGAGCACGGCGGCAAGATCGACGTCGCCTCCGAGCCGGGCCAGGGCGCGACCTTCACGATCGAGCTACCTATAAAGACGTTCGAGTCGGATGAGGTCTTTCAGACCATGAGCTGAATTTGCTTTGATGAGCCAGGAGAGCCACAGGTCTCTGTCCGCCCGATCGGTTGGGTAGCTCAGGTTATTTGGCATTGTACGGCGTTTTGCCATACAGTCTCATTTGGCGAACGAAAGAAACTCGACAATGGCAACGGAACCTCATCGCACGTCGAGGATCGAGGCCCGGATCGCACCGGAGGCGTTGATGATCGTCAAGCACGCCGCTGAATTGCAGGGGCGGAGCGTAAGCGACTTCGTTGTGGCCGCCGCCCAAGAGGCCGCTCAACGGACGATCGACGAGAGGCATCTCATTCGCCTGTCGGTCGAAGACCAGAATCGCTTCGCCGAACTCATCTTCAATCCACCCGAAGCGTCACCCGCCCTCAAGCGAGCCAAGGACGCGCATGGCCGGTTGGTTCGCGACGCGTAAATGACCGAATCGTTTCGAATTGAGCCACTTGGGCCGAGCCATGATCGGGCGAGCTTCAACAGTGGTGTCGTCCCGTTGGACGAGTCTCTTCGCGAGAGAGCGACGCAGGATATTCGTCGCCGAGTCGCCGCCTGTTTTGTCGCCCTCGAAGGTTCAGGCAACGAGATCGCCGGTTATTACACGCTCGCTGCCGGTGGCGTTCCGCTGACGGATTTGCCCGAAGCGTTGATCAAGCGTCTACCACGCTACCCGTCCGTGCCGGTTGCGAGGCTCGGCAGGCTTGCGGTCGATCAGCGCTATGGCGGACGCAAACTCGGTGGTGCGCTCCTATGGGATGCCGGGTTGCGGGCGTTACGATCGGAAGTGGCAGCCTTCGCCCTTGTTGTTGATGCTAAGGATGCGAACGCGGAGGCGTTCTACCGGCATCACGGCTTCCTTTCCTTTGGCAGCCAGCCGTTTCAACTGATCTTGCCCCTGGCGACTTTCGCCAAAACATAAGCATGTTCCCTCCCCTCACCGCTCCTGTCATTTCGTCAAAACAGGCGTCGATAAGTAGGAGGGAACCGGGCGGAACTCGGTCACTGCCTGATCCCGGCCTGGGGGCCTTTCGGGGCGGGTTGGGGAATGGGGCCGTCCTCCGGAATGGAGTGCGTGCTGCTGATGTAGATCAGTCCGTCGAGAACGCGGTAATTAAGGCCGACCTGTCTCAGGATAAGACGGAGGGTCGTGCGGAGCGAGATGCCTTCGAGGTCAAGAGCGACCGGCGACGTGATGGTCGCTTTGGCCTCCGCCAGGCCGATGGGGTCGACGTAGATCGGCACGCCCGACGGCATCTTTCTGTAAAACCATCAAGTGATATTCAGAACTGGAATGTACCAATTCAAACAATGATTGCTGAAATCAGCAATGAAGATGTGAGTTCAAAAGTGAAATCTTCCCATATTTTGCAAATTGTTGAAGTTATTTCATCATAATTATTAACTTTAGGTAACTCCTGATGATGGACTACCACAACATGTTTGTACTCATTGTCTTTATTATCTTCATCATGCATATGAATTAAGACTTAAAATTCGTAACACTAGCAGCTCACTTAAAGAAACTTTAAGTGATGATGAAAATTCAGAAGAAATGCATTTCTATAAGTTATTTAAAGACGCTGATCTCAAGATAACAATGC
>JANXSY010000213.1 GCA_025356435.1 Isosphaeraceae bacterium
CATCGTCGAGGCAGGGTCGACGTTGCGGTCGAGCTCGCCGACGAAGAGGAGGAGCTTGCCCTGGAGCTTGCGGGCGTTGGTGACGTTCGACTGCTCGGCATAGTGCGGGCCAATCGGCCATCCCATCCACGCTTCGTTCCACCAGATCTTGTCCATGCGGTTATCGTGGCAACCGCAGTCAGCGACGGCCGCTTTGTAGAACTCGGGGTGGAAGAGCACGGCCCCGAGTGCATTCTGGCCGCCGGCCGAGCCGCCGTAGATGCCGACCCGAGTCAGGTCGAGCGCGGGGTCTTTTGCGGCGATCGCTTTCAACCAGAGGATGCGGTCGGGGAAACCAGCGTCGGCCAGGTTCTTCGAAGCCACGTCATGGAACGCCTTCGATCGCCAGTTCGTTCCCATGCCGTCGATCTGGACCACCACGAACCCGAGTTCCGCGAGCGCTTCCATCCCATGATAAGAGGCGAATGGCTTCGGCACGAATGCCCCTTGCGGCCCGGCGTAGATCTGCTCGATCACCGGATATTTCTTGCTGGGATCGAAGTTCGTCGGCCGGAAGATCACGCCGTAGATATCGGTCTTGCCGTCCCGCCCCTTGGCGACGAACCGACCGGGAGGCTTCCAACCGGTTGCGGCCAGGGCCGAGGAGTCGGCCGCCTCAAGCCTGCAGACGAGCTTGCCGTCTTCGACACGCCGAAGCTCCGTCACCGGAGGTAAGTCAATGCGTGAATAGGTATCGATCAGGAATCGACCGTCGGGCGAATAGGCAACCTTGTGGGTGCCGTCGCCTTCGGTGAGGATCACGAGGCCCGAGCCGTCGAAGTTCACTCGGGCGTAGTGGACCTGATAGGGGTCTTGGCCCGGATGAATGCCCCCGGCGCGGAACCAGATCTGCCTCTTCTGATCATCGATCCGTTCGATCCCCAGGACGAGCCAGTCGCCCTTGGTGATCGGGTGCTTGACCTTGCCGGTGAGCATGTCGACCAGATACAGGTGGTTCCAGCCGCTCCGCTCGGACATCCAGATCAATTCATTCGTTTCATCGAGATAGTGCGTGTTGATCTTGTTCGAGTAATCGATGAACGTCGGACTCGTCTCGTCGACGACCGCCCGGGCTTCGCCCTTGGTGTCGACGGCGATGACCCGGATGGTCTGATGCCCGCGCTGGTTGTAGAGGAAGGAGAAGTGGGACGAGTCGAGAGACCAGCGAAATTCCTCGACGCTCCAGGGGTTGGGGAAGAGGTCGTCTTTGACCGAGATTTCTTTGCGGGTCGCGATGTCGAACAGGTGCGGCTTGCGGATCGGGATGCGGTCGCCGGGTTTGAGATAATCATAGGAGTGGAGCTTCGGTTGGAGCTGATCTTTGGGCGACGACTCGATCAGATAGACCTTGCGGTCGTCTCCCTTGGCGTGGCGGACGGCGACAAAATGCGTCGAGTCGGGCGACCAGTAGACGCCCCCTTCATAGAAGTCACGATCGGTACCGTCGGAGGTGATCGCCGCGTCGCTGTCGCTCCCCTTCTCCTTGAGGCGGAGGTTGTGGTCCCTGACAACGACGGTCCACTTGCCGTCGGGAGAGGTCTCACCGCGCGGTGATTCCTGGTGACGGCGGGGGCCGCGGCGGCCTGTCGGTGTCAGGGCGCGAATCAGGTCGGGAACGCGCGGGACGGGGACGGCCAATTTGAGGGTGGCGTCCTTCTCATCGAGTCGGTAGGTCTTGCCGTCGACCATGATGAGACCAGGGCCATCGCCGATGAGCCCAATCCCTTCGAATTGTAATCGATCGGCCTTCTGGGGCTTGCCGTTGAGCTTCGAGAGGACTCCGGCCAGCATTGCATGGTCGAAGGCCGGCTTGCGTTCGCCTTTCACCGCGTCGACGACCACAAACTCGGTCGCGCCGCCCGCGAGGTCGTTGCGATACCAGAAGCGGTTGCCGTCGGCCGACCAGTGGGGCACGATGGCGGTCTTGAAGACCTTGTTTTGCGTGCGATCATGGAGCCGGTCGGCGCGTTCGTAGTCGGCCTTGGTTCCCTGGGCGTGGCCCCTCGGTGCCGAGAAGATCAGGACGACCGACGCGAAGACGAGAACAGACCGCATCATCGTGTTTCCTCGAACGCCCATCAGAATTCGCCTAGCTCGTCTTCAAGTTTCGCGACGACGGCCCGAAAATTATCGTCGGTTCGCAGGAGAACCTCAAGGGGCCGGACCTTGTCGTCAAGCAGTGTGAGCAACTCGGCGGTGCCCGATCGCAGGCCGAGCGCCTTGCCCCTCAATTCGAGGGCGCGGGCGACGATCGTGTCGAGGTCGAACGCCGACGATGCTCGGGTCATCCGCACAGCGATCTCGATCAGCGTCATGGTGTCGAGGGTCGCCTTGCCGTCGAGCCGGGCGGCGTCAGTGATAGCGAGAAGGGCGGCGGCGAGCTTGTCGCAGGCCTGATCTTGAAGGCGGGTCGGCTTGGTGGCCATAAGGGTGGATCGATCGCCGAAAGGGTTGAGGTCATCGAGGGACGATATCGAGGATCTCGATCGGGTCGCCGACGCGGATCGTGCCGCCTTTGGGGTCGCGCGGGCGGGTATTGATGGCGACTCGGTAGAAGTGGTCGAAGCGGTCGGCGTTCGCCCAGGGCGGGAGGGTTGCGCGGCGTCGATCGACGAAGGTCTTGGCGAAGTCTGCGATCGTCTCTCCGGTCGTCGAAGATCGCGTCGGGACGACGCAGCGCTGACAGGGATTCGTGCCCTCAAACTCGACGTCTCCGATCCGGAACCGGACGACGGTATCCTTCGCGGCATAGAGCCGATCGTCCCAGAAAGGCTCGACTCCGCCAACCTCCAGATTGGCCCGGAACCGTCGGCGAATCCCTTCGATGTCGAGGCCGGGGAACCACCCGGCGATAGCGCTCAAGGTCGCCTCGGCGATGACGGTCGGCCCCGGTGCCTCGGTGTCGTCGGGGAACCCGGTGTCGGGGGCCTCAACGAGCGCGATGGGAAGGCCGAGCGCCTTTGAGAGGTGGTCGAGAACGGCGTGTTGATCGGACGGATCTCCGAGGACGTATTGGCGTGCGTCATCGCCAAGACTCAGGCTCATCGACGAGAATTTGAACTGGCTACGGATCGGATGGACGCGGGCCGTGCGCTTGCCAATGACGCCCCGACCCTCGGCATCGACGAGCGCGAAGCGTCGGTCGTGCTCGATCGCTCCGGAGGGCAAGATGCGGGCCGACGAGACATCGACGCCATCAAGCGACTTGATCGGATAGATCGTGATCCGGGTGAGGTAGGGCACTGTTGAGGGTTGGCTCCCGATCAGTTGAGCGAGGGGTCTGCGGGCACCTCGCGGATACCGAGGAGCTTGGAGATCCGGTTCGCTTCGATCTCTCGGACGAGTGGGTCCCAGGTGTCGTCGTCGCTGCCGAAGACCATCTTGGCGGTCGCCGGGGTGAGAAGCCACGAACCTTCCTTGATTTCGGCTTCGAGCTGGCCTGGTCCCCAGCCGGCATAGTTCGCGACAATCAGCGAGGGCTCAACGCGCTGTCGGAGGAGGACCTGCACCTTGGTTGCGTCGATCGTGCTGAAAAGACCGGTTATCACTTCCTGATCGGAAAGGCTTTCCGTCTCGTGAAGCACGAGAAGGGGTCCGAGCACTGGCCCACCGAGGTTGAGCGGCTTCTCCCAGTCGAATTTTTCGGAGAAGACCTGCTCCGAGATGTCGCTGATCGTGGCGACGGTCGGCCGGTTGAGGATCACACCGGCGGCCCCTTGCTTGTTGTGCTCGAAGATCAGGAGGACCGACCGGGCGAAGTTGGGGTCGAGAAGGTCGGGTGAGGCGACCAGCAAGTGACCCTTCAGTGACGTCATCGCTTAACCTCGGGAAGAGAGAAGCGAATGGACCAAGACGATCGAATGCAAAGGTCTCAGGGTTTCAGGCCCTTGAGCAGCCCCACCGCGGTCTCCACGAGCGCCTCGCCGCAGCCCGGTTTGAGGGGGCAGGTGACGACTTCATAACTCCCCTCGGCGAAGGCTTTCCGGGTCGGCACATAGTAGTCGGCGTCCTGGGCGAGCGAGAGAACGAACGTGTGCTTGAAGGGAGATGCCTTCTTGATCGCCATGCCGAGTTCAACGAAGACCTCGTGCGGCAGGCTGACGATCGCCGTGTCGGAACCTATACGGATCACCTGGACCTCGGCCGGCTCGCTGTCGCCGAATTGTTTACGGCGGTCGCGCACTTCGAGAATCCGGTGCGACTCGACGAGCAGATAGAAATCGGGGGTCGGAGTCACCTTGCGAAGGAAGACGTCGAGAGCGCGGGCGACCTGCTCGTCGGTGACGTCCTCGATCGGAAGCTGGACGATCGCCGATCGGGCCGCGAGTGAGGGCGTATCGACCGGCTTGAGGCCCGGGATCGCCTTGAGCACGGTGCTCGTCAGGGCCGCGCCGATCCGAGCGGGTTCGGTCGCGCTGGGCTGAGGAGCGTCGTTCGACACGTCGATATGGTTAATGTCGCCGGCAGTCCCTTCGCCGAAGATCGAGACAAAGTCGGGGCCAAATTCCTTGCGGAGCCCCGTTTCGAGATGCGCCGGGAAGTCGGCCCCCCACTCGGGACCGCCGTAGGTGGCGACGTGCATCGCGAACGCGACCAGAGACGCCCTCGGCTTGCCACCGGCCGGGTCGCGGACGACGAGAATCGGCAACTCGGTGTCGACCGGTCCGGCGACGCGGACGATCTCGGGGTTCTTCTTGCCGGGATTGAACCGGACATAGCCGTTCTTCATGTGGAACCGCCGATTGAAGGCGAGTCCGGGCTGGTCAACAGCGCCGACGTCGATCGCGGCGGGCTTCAGCAAGGCGTTCGCGTGCTCGATCGCCCGGACGCAGCGGTCGGCGGCGAAGGCGGTGTAGTCGATCGACTCATGGGCGTCTTTCCCCTTGGCGGCGATCTCATTCGCGTGTTCGAGGTCGCGGATTGGCCCTTGGTACTGCGGAGCGCCGTGGGTGTGCGTTGCCGAAATGATGATATGAGCGACGGGAATTTCGGTCGCCTTGCTCGCAGCCTTGCGGACGAGATTGCTGAGGTCGAGCGAGATCCCGGTCAGATCGCAGACGACCAGGGCCGCCTTGACGCCCCCCTGCTCGAACACAATCGCTTTGGCGACAAGCGGGTCGTGGACGCCCGTTGAGACCGGTGAGACGTAATTGCCGCCGACCCGCATCCCGACGGGCGGTGTGATGTCTTCGACGGCGACGCCGACTTTGAAGTCGTCCCTGGCTCTGGCGTCGTCCCCGTGATTGGCCACGCCCCAGATGGCGAGCAGTATGATCACCACGTAATTCAACGTCTCATACATCGGCGAGATCTCCTAAATCAGGGCGAGAGGCGCTCGATGAGCCATCCTGCGGCCGTCCGTCGATAACGCAGGCGGTCGTGCAGGCGATTTGGTCGGCCTTGCCAGAATTCGATGGCTTCGGGCACGACGCGGAATCCGCCCCAGTGGGGAGGACGCGTGATCGAGCCGTCAGGGTAGGATCGCTGGAAGTCGTCGAGGGCCGATTCGAGCGTTTCGCGACCAGCCACGACCTCGCTCTGACGCGAGGCCCAGGCCCCCAGCCTTGCTCCTGGCGGTCGTATCGCGAAGTAGGAATCGGCCTCAGCGTCGGCCACCCGGACGACCGAGCCATCGACCCGCACCTGCCGTTCGAGGATCGGCCAGAAGAAGACGAGCGACGCGAACGGATTTGCCGCGAGCTCACGCCCCTTGCGGCTCTCGAAGTTGGTGTAGAACGAAAATCCGCGATCGTCATATCCCTTCAAGAGCACGACCCGCGCCGAGGGGTGGCCGTCCGGCGTTGAGGTCGCGAGAGTCATGGCGTTCGGCTCGGGAACCCCTGCGGCGGACGCAGAGTCGAACCAATCGCCAAACTGAACGAAGGGGTCGCTCGCGACTTCGTCTTCGGTGAGTTGACCCCGTTGATATTCCACCCGCATCGATTCAGCGGACATCGGCCCATGGTCCCCGACCAGAGAGAGTTCGGCAGTTTCCTTCGCCCCAGCATTATCGCACAGAGACCGCGTCGATGGGATAACCCGTCGACCTTGCACTTTTGTAACATCCGGTCCTTGCCGCACGATCCACTTAAGTCCTGTAAGCGTGACTCGCTGGCCATTCCCGAGATGTCCAATCATCATCTTTTTCCAAATAACTCAATTTCGATGTGAATTCGTCCGGCAACTGAACCCGATGAAAGAGAGAGGTCAAATAGGAGAAAAAAGACAATCACAATTGCATGCAGGTATGGTAGTCTATGTAGATACACAGCAATTCTTGGTCTCGCCGCGATCTTTTGTCGAGTCGACATCGCTCCGCGGACGGTAAATCAGGGTTGGGGCCGTCGCTACGACGGGACAATCTCAGTTCAGGATGTGCCGAAATAGGCGACTCTATCGATTGCGGATACCTCTTCTTATCGGACCCATTCCATGCAGACTCGACGACCCCAAGACCTTCGCGAAATCGGGCGGGCTGATGCCGAGAGGCGCGGGAGACGGAAGGACGTTCGGCTCAAGCCTGGCATGAGCCTCAATTGTGAGGCCCTGGAGGTCAGGATCACGCCGACCACGTCGGTGTGGAGCGGGGTCGGGGCTGATGCGCTCTGGACTAACTCGGCCAACTGGGCCGGTAATGTCGCCCCGGTGCCGGGCAATGATCTCGTCTTTCCCGCGGGTGTGACCCAACTCTCGCCCGTCAACAACTTCCCCGCCGGGACGTCGTTTCGGTCGATCGAAATCGACGCTGCGGGCTACTTCTTGAGCAATCAGAACCCCGCCTCGAATATCGTCGTGTCGTCTGGGATCACGGCGACGTACGCCACCGGAAATTCGAGCGACGGGATGAACACGGTCCTGGGCGCGACGATCCCGGTCCGGGTCGACGGCGGAACATTCACCTTCGACAGTTTGGGATCTGTTTCCGACGGCGGCAACCACTTCGGCATCACGCAAACTGGGACAGGCGTCCTGGATATCGACTCGACGACGACCTATACCGGCCCGACCACAGTCAACTCCGGCACGCTCCTGATCACGGGAGATAATTCGTCGTCGAGCGGTATCACCGTCAACGCCGGCGCACATCTCGCGGGCTATGGAACCGCCCCCGTAATTACATCGATCGGGGGAACAGTCGGGGCTGACTTTGACGGCATACCGGAGACTCTGACCTCGAAGGGCTCGCTCTCGCTCGACGCGAATTCCACTTTCACGGCGACGATCAAAGGCAATACATCTGGATTTGGTGGGTCGCACTATAGCCAAGTCAATATCGCTGGTCCTCTGGCTCTCAATGGCGCAACCTTCGCCCCTGTTCTCAGCGGCGGCTACATGCCGCAACTCGTAGATTCGATCGACCTGATCACCGGATCAACTTCCGCCACCGGGACGTTCAAGAACCAGCCCGAGGGCTCGTTCGTATCCATCAATGGAAATTTCTTCAAGATCACTTATGTCGGTGGCGTCGGGGGCCACGACGTCGTCCTTAACGGCCTCCAGGTCGCGACGACAACGGTGACTTCGGGCGTCCCCAACCCCTCAATTTTCAGCACGCCGGTGACACTCACCGCCACCGTGACCGCCGCGACTGGAACGCCGACCGGGAGCGTCACGTTCATGAACGGCTTGTCGGTGATCGGGACGAGCCCCCTCAACCAGGCGGGCTCGGCGACGATCTCGACCTCGACGCTGCCGATCGGGACCGACACAATCACAGCGGTCTACAGCGGCGGCGGGATCAACGGGCCGTCGACCTCGGCCGCCTATAGCCAGGTCGTGAATCAAGTGCCGACGACGATCACCGTCGCCAGCGGTTCGCCGACCCAATTCGGCCAGGTCCTCAACCTGACGGCCACCCTCAGCCCCTCCGCGTCTCCCGGCGGCGCTCAACCGACCGGCATCGTCACCTTCTTCGACGGGTTGACCGTGCTCGGCACATCTCCAGTCGTCTCCGGCCCCGGCGGCGGCAACCCGCCCGTGCTCGTCAGTTTCTCCACGTCGAGCCTCTCGACCGGTGACCACACGATCCGGGCGGTTTACGGCGGCGATGCCGAGTTCGCTGGGTCGTCGAACCAGACCACCCTGACAGTATTTAAGGCGAACACGGCGCTCTCAATCTACACCCCGCAGACGACTTCGACTTTCGGACAGGGCATCCTCATCCAGGGGAACCTCTTCACCTCGACCCAGACCGCCCCGACGGGCACCGTGACCTACAGCGACGGCTCGACCGTCCTGAGCGTGGTCCCGGTGACGGGCCGACCGGCCAACGGGGGAGTCGCGACCGGTTTCACCAACGTCACGACACCCACGAACTTCGCCCCGGGCTCGCACGTCATCACCCTCACCTACAGCGGTGACGGTAACTACGTCGGCGGCTCGGCGGTGACGACTTTGGTGGTCGTCCCGGTGACGACCTCGACCGCCTTGGCCGCCTCAACCCAGACGCCGTTCTACGGCCAGCCGGTCACTTATACGGCTGTGGTCAGGGCCGTCTCCCCGGGAATCAACCCGACGAGCGGCATGGTGATCTTTTTCGACGGCGTGAACACGATCGGGACGTCGAGTCTCATCAACGGCCAGGCCAGCCTGACCGTTCGGGCGACCGGAGTCGGCCAGCCGCATATCATCCACGCCAACTTCTCGCCGGGCGACGTCAACTCCTCGGCCAGCGCCTCCAACACGCTGGGCGAGTCGGTGGTCAAGGCCGAGTCCAACCTGCTGTTCTACTATCAGGTTAGCCCGAAGGGCGTCGGTTTCCCGACGACCGTCATCTCTGCTCTCTTCGGCTCGGGCCACCCGACCGGGACGTTGACGTTCTACGCCAACGGCCGTTCGATTCGCACCCAGACGCTCACCGCCGACGGGATGGGTGGGGTCTTCTTCACGACGAGCGTCGCGCAGGGGAAAACCTACCGGGTCTCTTATAGTGGTGACACAAACTACAACCCGAGTAACTCGGCATCGGTCAAGATTACCCCGACGATTCTGATGGGTGGACCTGCTCCGGTTCAGGTTCTCGGAACCTCGGGCTTTGCTCGAATCCTCCGCCGTCGTTAAGCTGAACTGAGCCACAGGCTCTACGTTCCTCGATCGGAAATGGCAGGTCGCATCGATGTCCCGACTCGCGCTCGTCCCCGTCGACCGATCCGGGGTCGCACCCTGCGCGATCTCGCCGCGGCTCAGGTCTCAGCTCGTCTACTTCACTGCGGCCGGCGGCTCGGCGGGCGTCCCGGCTCTGGGCGAGGGAGAATTCTGGTTCAAGAGCGACGAGGTGGCCCGATGGGCCGACGAGGGAGTCTTCTACCTCGTCTCGCCGCTCGACACGGCAAACATGACAGAAGTTGAGATCAGCGAGGAACAGGAAATCCTTCTGCTCTGGTTGCAGAAAGAGGGAGTGCAACACGTCCGCCTCGTCGAATAACAGCCGCCCGTCTCGCAGGGTGATCCTTGCGGGAGGCTTGGGCCTACTACTCAAGCCTCCCGACTCGTTTGCGCGGCTGGTGATCGACCTCTCTGATCCCGAGACGGGTCCGCATGCCGACAACCTGATCAGCAACGAAGACTCGTTTCCGCGAGTCGGCCCAGACCTCGCGCGAGTCGCTCCGCCGGGGTCGGTCTACCTGGGTGTCGGCCCCGACCAGAACCTCACTTACATCGCGAACACCCGGCCGCAATTTGCGTTCATCCTCGACCATCGCCGCCGCAACCTCCTGGTCCACCTGCTCCACAAGGCGCTGATGACCCTGGCACCTGACCGGGTGGCCTACCTCTCACTCCTCACCGCACGCGATCCGACCCGGCCTCTCACTCCGAACTCGTCGGCCGCCGAGATTGTCGCCGCGTTTGGTCTCGCCGCACTCGATCGTGCAAGGCTCGTCAAGGCCATCGCCGACGTCGCCGCGACGCTCAGGCCGCTCGGGGTCGTCGCCGATTCGGAATGGGCGGATCTCGCGACGATCCAGTCGAAGCTCGCCGGCCCCGGCCTCGAAGCCCGCTTTCTGGCACTGAAGATGTATCCGACGTTTGGGCAACTCATCCTCGCGACTTCGCGAGCGAATACCCCCGCCCATTTCCTCGCGGACGAGTCGCTCTATCGCGTCGTGCGCGACCTCGAACGTGTTGACCGGGTCATCCCCCTCGTTGGCGACCTTGCCGGCCCGACCGCCCTGCCCCGCCTCGGCGACTATCTCCGCCGGAGCCGACTCAACCTGGGGGTGATCTACGTCTCTGACGTCGAGTCCTTCCTGTTCCAATCGGGCAAGTTCGCTGCCTATGTCGCGAATCTGGCTCGCCTGCCGTGGGCCGAGGGCGCGGTGATCGTCAGGACCAGTACGCGAGAGATCGTCAGCCGTGAGCGTGTCAGGGGAGACAGTTCGACGACGATCATCCGTCCGGTAGCACGATTTATCGACGAGGCGAGGGCTGGCCGGATAACGAGTCGCGACAAATTGTTCAAGTGATAATATCGGTCGTATCCAAGTCAGATAGTATTAGCTCGACACTGGATGCACGAGCACCGATTGCAGCATCTCCTTAACCTTCGGCCGTCCGATCTCGGCCTTGCCGAAGCCGGGAAGCGCGCCCAGCGAGATCGCTTGGGCCTGGGCGTCGGGGTAGTTGCTCACGAGCATTGTCGGCAGGGCCGAGAGCGCGGGGTCCGTCTTGATCGAGCGGATCAGATCGATTCCAGGCGATCCATCGGAATCAAGGAGACGATTGACCAGCACCAGGTCGAACGAGCCGGATCGGAGGGTGGTGAGCGCCTCGTCTGCGGTGTCGACAGAGACGGTCTGCGCCTGGTAATTGTCGCGGAGGAAGCGCGAGATCGAGCCGCTGTCATATCCGCACTGGCCGACGTTGAGAATGCGATGGATGCTCATGGAATGTCTCCGATCAACGAGCCGGCAGGGCCAGCCGAGACTCGAACAGGGAATGGGTCCGCACGATGGCACGTTCGGCCGGAAAAGAGTGGAAGGAGTGGATCGAGAGCCCATTCGTCCGCGATTCGAACCGGATCAGGCTCACCGCCGGGGGAGACAAGCGGTTGGTTGTGGCGAACGAGTAATACAGACCTTCACGGGTCGAGTCGAGGGTGGCTTCGGCGCAGAGGTAGTCGAAAACCTCGACGTCGCAGCGTTCGACCTCAAAGGTATTCTGATATTCAACTCCTTCGCCCAGCCTGAGCGTCGTTGAGCGTTCGTGTCGGACGTGCGAATGGAAGATCAGGCCGGACTCGGGCAGCAGGAGATCGGGACCGGCGAGGACTTCCGTGAGGCGATAGCGATCGAACCGCCAGTGGATGGCGTGGCCGCCTTCGACGATCCGGACGTCAGCGTCCCAGCCGTCCTGGACGACGCGCCGATGTGCCTTGACCGCGAACCAATCGGGGTGCACAGTCCGAGCGAAGACCTGGAAAGTCAGGTCGGGAACCCGGGGACGAGACGAATTCGACGCCATGTCCGAACTCCCAGCCAACCGTTTGTCTCGTCAGTGAAGGCCGATCCTTGCCGGCCTGCGACTCATTTCCCATTATAGGACGATCGCGTCAAACCGACAAATCGGGAAGACGAAAGCCTCACGATCGTTCCTGAAAACGAACAGGTGGCCGATGGGAATCGCTCTTGATTCTGAAATTGTGTCCGGTTCCGGTCCATCGTCGTTCGAGCCACATGATGCCGCTCCTTAGACCGTCTAACAGTACCTCGTTCCGGCGGAGGGATTGGCATGCTGATCGCACGTCAGAACTCGGGCCCGTAACCCGAGGGACTGCGACCCGGGCTGGGCGAGACCCGCTGGCCGGCGGAGCGGACGCTGTCCTGGATTCACCAGAACCGGCGGCTCCGCATCCGCTACGAGCGTCGCCCGGAAATCCATCAATAGTTCTCCATATTGGCATTCATCAAGATCTGTGAGAGTACCCTATTCGCAGGGTTGTGTTAAACGGTCTAAGGGTGCCAGTTGACCAGTGCACGCCGGTCTGTTGCAATCCGGGTCCGGGTGGCTTGGAGTGGGTTCGAAACGCATCGGTCTCACCGATGAGCCGAGAAATTCGGCCTTCGACGCCCTCCCCGTCCCTGGATCTTTTCCTTCGGAAGATACGAGCATGAGATTGGCCAGATCCTGTTCCTCAGTACTGCTGATGGCGGCTCTTACCCTGATCTCCAACACTGGAGTCGCCCAGGCCGGAGTCGTCATCTACTCCGCGTCGGACGCGGGGGCAGGCCCGACTGACCCGCGGCCCAATTCGATCGCGGCGGCTGCCTCGTTCGACGCGGCGGCGGCGGCGCTGGGGCCGCTCTCGTTGATCACCTTCGAATCCGCCCCGCTGGGTTCGTTCTCCAACCTGACAGTTGCGCCGGGCGTGACCATCGACGGCACGGACTCTCTGGGTGCCCACCACACGATTCGTAACACCCCCGAAGGGACACCGGCTTCGATCTACGGGTACAACACGAGCCCGGGCGGGAGCCAATTCGTCTATGAGCGCGGCAACGTCCTGACGTTCTCGTTCGACCAAAGCGTTCGGGCTTTCGGCGCCTACATCTCGGGCATCCAGTTTTCCGGGGAGTCGATCACCTTCAACGACGGCACGATCCAGACCGTGACGATCCCCACATTGGGGATCAGCGACGGCGGAATTGCTTTCGTCGGCTTCACCGACGACGGGCGACAGATCTCCAGCATTACCATCAATGCCATCGGCTCGGGAGGCCCCGATTTCCTCGGCATCGACGACGTTCGCTTCGTCTCGGCCGTCGCTTCCGCCGTGCCCGAGCCCTCGACGCTGGTATTGGCCTTCACGTTCGGACCGGCTGGTCTCCTTGCCTTGGTCCGACGCAAGAGGATGGTCGCGTGAGCCGATGACACCCACAATTTGATGCACCATTCCGGCGTCATCCTTGCTCTGAATGCCGAATCGAGCCGTTTTGAGCGACTCGACGCCCTTCAACTATCCGGAAATCCCGGACAGTAAAAAAGCCGTCACCACCCGTTCGGGTTTCAAAACGGCTTCGTATCAGTATGCGCTTGCCGAGTGGCACTACGCTGAGCGGCGCAAAGCTCGGGATGGAGGACACAGAGAGAGTGACGGCTGATGGCTGACGGCCGTGACGTTGGCAGGGATCGCGTAATACTCGACGCCCTGCACGCCGTTCTTGAAGACGACGACGGTCTTGACGCGGTAGACGTTGCGGCGCTGATCGCCGGTCGCGAAGGCCGCCTGTGCGCCCGCATCTTCCGTCGGGCCAACGGGACCGTCATCACGGTGGACTGCTCGGCCGTCAGAGGAAGGGGTGTCGACCGCGAGGCGACCGTCTCGGCTTAGAGCGTGGAACTTTACCCCTCCCAGGGGAGCGAGTTCGGCTGAAAAACTGCCTTCGAAGAGGGTAAAGTCTCACGCTCTAAGCGGGATGACTAGGCAGCGTAGCAGCCCTCATCCCGCCACGGCCACCTGCGCGAACCAGGAAGGTTCGGGTCTTCGCACGCCGAGCCTCCGCCGCCCGCCCGCGATTGGGGAACAAGTCAACGAAGCGTTCATCGTTGTAGGAGGTGCCCAGGGCGTCCCTGACGGCCAGGTAGGGTTGCCGTAGGGAATGCGGCGTGGGCGACATAGGCGGTCAATTCGGGACCGGGCCGATAGGCATGGGTTTGAGCGTTATAGAGATCCTCCGGGGTCAATGGCCTGGGCCGGAGGGTATCCGGGCGGATCGCTGAGGGGGAGAGGGTGGCCGATCACCTGGCCCGCCGAATTCGCCAACAGTCTCCTTGCGATTGAAACCCGAAGCCTCCCGCGTTTAGACTAGTCTTCTGAGCCGTTTCCCGTTGTAACCCACCTCACAAGGGCCGGGATGAATCGCCGCAGATTCCTCGCTGCTGCCTCGGCAACAAGTCTCTCGGGATGGGTTCAGGCCGCTGCGCCGGATCGGCGTGCTTTCGTCGGTTCCGACGTCGACCCGCTCAAGAGGGTCTTGCTCCTGCCGCCGAGCCAGGATGATCGTCGAGCGATTCCCGATTGGGCTGAGATGCACGACCCGGTGCCGGCGGCGGAGGTCGGCGAACGGTCGGATCAGTATCGGCGTTTCGCCGAACTGATCTCCGGCGGTTGCCCGGACGTCCTCATGCTCGATCGGCTTCTCGACGAGGCGATCATCCATTGCCGAAAGGCGGGCCGACTCGCGAAGTGGGTGTTCAGGACGGTGCCGTCGCTGTCGGGTCGAGAGGCGGAGATCACCGCAGATCTTCTCCTCAGCGAAGCCGGCAGTCCCGTCGAAGCACTCATGGATGAGGAAATCTCTCCGGTGCCGCTGAGATCGATGTTCTTCACGCGAGACATCGCGTCGATGACCCCTCGCGGACTCATCTTGGGCAACTTCGTCAACGACGATCGGGCTTCCGAGGTCTCGCTCCTCCGCTTCGCCCTGTCCTGGGCTCCGGCCTTGAAGGGATATCCGATCGCGTTTGACGCGGCCAAGGCCCAGGTCTATCTCCAGGGCGGCGACGTCATCACCGTCGATGAAAAGACGCTGCTGATCGGTGTCGGCAACCTCACCGACAAGTCGGCTGCGCAGCAGCTCGCGCGGTCGCTCAAGATCGATGTCGTGAGCATCCAGTTGCCGGGGGCGGCCGTTCGTCGTTCGGGACGAATCTCCGCCACTCCCTGGGATAGCCTCCGGACGCAGTTTCTTCACCTCGACACCGTCCTCGGCCTCGTGGGACGGCGCATGTGCGTGACTCTTCCTTATGTCTTCGAAGCGAAATACGGCGAACGTATCCCGCTCCGGACTCTCGCCGAAGGCTTCCAACTCGCCGGGGAGGAGGAGCCCGAAGACATCGTCGATCTGATGGCGAAACTCAAGGAATGCGGGCGGGTCCGACGCTTCGCCGCAGGAAGCGGGGCACCTGATCGCGGCGTCGAGGGGATGAAAATCATCGATTATTTACGATCGATCGGTTACGAGCCACAGTATGTTGGAGGCCCGCCCCCGCCTGTTGTCGATCGTGAGTTCTTGCGCGAACGAGTGATCCCGGAGTTGGATCACCAAGCTGCGAACGTCGTCGCGTTGAAACCCGGTCGGGTCGTGGCGTATTCGGGAAATGATCATACCCTGGCGGGATTGCGAGCGGCCGGGGTCGACGTACAGACGTTCCGAGGCACGTCGCTCTCGCAATGGCGAGGCGGGCCGCACTGCATGACGCTCCCCCTCGAACGCGGCTGAGTCCCGAGCCGGTTCGAGATTCGCGATGGACGGCCCCGCGAGCGGTCGGAGGCTGGCTTGACCGTTCTCGACCGGGTTCGTAGACTGCCCGGCGCGTCCACGCTTCGCAAAGGATGGGGAGCTTCTCATTGGACCTTGACCACTCGCACCCCCCGGCCCTGGCCCTCCGCGCCTGGAATTGTTGGCAAGCCCGGGGGACGCGATACGTCTTGCACAAAGCCCTCCGCCGCTCGCTCGGCCGCTGGCCTGGCTGGAAGCGACGCATGGTCTACGCCGACCCCCGCGCTTACTGGACCTATCGGGGTGGGACCGACTATTTCCGCGAGCAGGAAGATCATCCCACACGGTCGCTCCGCTCGGCATGGCTCGCCGACCGGATCGCCACTTATAGTCCGACCTCAATCCTTGAGGTCGGCTGCGGCTACGGCAAGCAACTCGGACTGCTCCGAGACCGCCTGCCGGGCGTCCCACTCATGGGCGTTGACTTCAGCCCGACCCAGCTCGGACAGGCACGCCGGCACCTGGCGGGACGCGACGGGATTTCGATCGCCCTGGCCTCAGGTCTGCGATTGCCCTTCCCGGATGGGTCGTTCGACCTGGTGCTTACGTCAGCCGTGATCTTGCACAATGCGCCTGCCGCCGCTGAGGCCATGCGACGCGAGGTAGTCCGCGTCACTCGACGACTCGCCGCGCACAACGAAGACACGAACGTCAGTTACAACCGATTCGGTTACGACACCGCCGCCTGGTATCGATCGGCGGGAATCTCTGTCATCGAGGCCGGGCCGATCGACGTCGCGGACGACCCGGATCGGAATATCTCGCAGTTCTGCGTGGCCGAGCCGTGGCGACGGTGACCGGTCCCGCACCGGAGACGGCGGTCGAGTCCGTCCCCCGGTCGGACGCGCGGAACGCCGTGCGAGACAGCCTGATTGTCACCCTCGCGGGACAGGTTGAGCGGGCGCTCGGCACCCTGACGTCGTTCGCCCTGCGTTGGGGACTCGACCCGTCTCGACTCGGCGTCTATACCGGCCTTCGGCTCTATCTCGATAACACGAACCGATCGAGCCTGGGAGTGAGCCTCGGGGCGGTACAGGAGATCCCGATCCTCCGCGCCGCGGGTCGCGAGGCTGAGGCTCGTCGCGTGGCCGATATCGCGCACACGACCAACACGATCACCTGCCTGATCTACGCGGCCGCGCTGCTCGCCTGGGCCTGGCTCCGGCGGCCCCTCCTGGCGGGCGATGCGCTCGCGGCTGAATGGACCTGGGGCCTGGTCGCGATCGCCGGCCTCACGCTCCTCAAACGCTATGAGAGCTTCCTGATCGCCGTCTTGCGGGCGAGACAAGAATTCGTCGTCACGGCCCAGGTTGACGTGGTCGAGGCGCTCGTCTCGATCGTGGCGGTGAGCCTCGGGCTCTGGCTCGCGGGATTCTGGGGGCTCCTGCTCGGCGTCGCCGTGATCGTCGGGGCGAAGATCGTATTCTTGCACGCGAGAAACCCCTATCGGTTTGGCTGGGCGTGGGACACGCCGAGGGTCGGACGATTGATGGCCGTCGGCCTGCCGATCCTGGCAAATACGGCCGCCCTCGGTGCGGTGATGAACCTCGACCGTGTGCTGATCCTCTGGCGCATCCCTGACGGTGAGAGAGCCGTCGGACTCTACTCGATCGCCCTGATGGGAACGAGTTGGAGCCTTGACCTCGCCGGTCGGATCGTGACAGTGCTCTACACCTATTTTCAGACCACGTTGGGGCGGACCCGCGACCCCATTGAGGTCGCCCGCCAGGCCTTGCGGGCTACTGAGGGTCAGGCCCCCCTGCTCGCGGCGGGGAGCGGCGTGGCCTACTTCGCCGGCCCGGTCTTTCTGGGATCGGTCCTGCCGAAATATGCCGAGGGAATCCCCGCCCTCCGTCCCTTGTTGCCCGGCATGCTGCTTCTCGGCCTCGCATGGCCGGCGCGACAGATGCTCATCACGATCGAGAGACCCTATCGCCTCGCACTCGTGACGCTCGTGGGCTTGGCGATTGCGACATTACTGGGACTGATCGGTGCCGACAGGGCCGGGATTGTTGGGGTGGCCTGGGGCATGTCGGCTGGATATGCGATTGTGTTCGTTCTGACCGGAGCGACGGCCTTTGTGCCGACCCTCGGTATCCGAGCTTGGGGCATCCATCTCCTCCGACTCGCGTTGATCCTCGGGTGGGTGGCGGCGGGGGTGGTGGTGGCATCCATAATTGGGCCGGGTCTCGGTCGCTGGGGTGATGCCGCAGTCCGTCTCGGCGTGCTTGCCGCTTGGACTCTCCCCGCTCTCTGGGTGTGGGGAATCCGACAGGGATGGGGCGGTCTCCTGCCGACTCGACACAGGGCCAATCGTTGAGCCCTGGCCACGGAAGGAGTTGTCGAACGAATGTCGCTCGATCTCGGATTTCTATTCTTGCTCACGATGATCGCGGCCGGGGTCGGCCTGCGAACCCTCCGGCTTGCGCGCGAGATGCCGGAGAATCCGTTCGACGCCTGGGCCCTCGCACTCCCGCTCGGACTGGGTGGCCTTGGCCTGGCGATGCTCGGGCTGGGCGAGGTCGGCGCACTCAACGTCTGGGGAATTGTCGTCGTGCTGGGGGTTGCTGGACTGATCGGCCTGCCCGCGTCGATCAAGTCGATCCGCGACTGGGCCACGCTCGTCCGATCCGCGTCGATCCATTGGGTCTGGGACGGGCTGCTGGCCATCGTGCTCATCGGCACCCTGTTGACCGCCTTGACGCCCGTGACCGACGGCGACGCCCTCTGCTATCACCTCCAGGTTCCCAAGGTCTTCCTGGCCGTTGGCTCGGTCGGGTTTGACCCTGACCTTCACGAGACAATCTATCCGCTTCTAACCGAGTTGCTCTATGCGATCGCCTTGGCCCTCCGAGGCCCGGTGGCGTGTCGGCTCGTCCAGTGGCTGCTCGGGTTGGTCTTCGCGATGAACGTCACGGCGATGGCTCGGCCGATCCTGGGCGACAGAGCGCGATGGGCAGGCACGGTGGCGCTCCTGGTCCCGGCGGTCTCGAATGGGATGGGGGCACCGCTGAACGACGTCGCGCTTGCGGCGTTTGGCAACGCAGTCCTGTTCGCCTTTACTCGCTGGCACGACCGCCCATGCCAACGGTCCGCCGTGATCGTGGGGATACTCGCCGGGCTGGCGATCGGGGTCAAATACCCCGCGCTGGTTTTGAGCGGTCTGATCGGCCTGGCGATGGTCTTGGACGGGATCCGATCCCGGCGAGCCTACCGATTGGCCCAAGGAGCGTCGACCGAATCCTGGAGAATTCGGCATATCGAAGATCGCCATTACATCGACCCTCGCGACGTGATCGCGTTCCAACGCAGCTTTACCCGGCTACCCCGACCGCCGCGCCGTCGACATTGGGCCTACGACGCCCTGCTCTTCGGTCTCGCCACCCTGCTCATTGGCTCGGCCTGGTATCTCCGGGCCTATCACTACACAGGGAACCCCGTCTATCCGTTCTTTCGACCGATTTTCGGAGGGTCGGGGCTCGACGAGGTGCTCGATCCGATCAAGCGGCCGATGACGGTGACGGTCTGGAACCTCCTCACCGCGATCGCGCCGATGACGCTCGAACCGGCCCGGTTCGACAGCGTCTCGCACCAGTTCGGGCCGTTGTTTCTCCTGATGCTGCCCGCCCTGTTCTGGGAACGGCCACCGCGACGGGTCTGGGCGATCGTCGGCCTCGGATATCTGTTCCTGACCCTCTGCCTGACGCAGCGTCAGAGCATGCGGTTCGTGCTGATCGCAGTCGGCCCGATGTCGATCGGGGTGGCCTGGCTCGCCTCGATCTGGTGGGACCGTCGGACCCTGCCGGCCCGAGGGTTGGTCGTCATGCTCGTCGCCTGCCTGGGATTTCAGGCGACCATCGCCGCAGTGCGGGCGCGGCATGGACTGGGCGTGGTCTTCGGCCGAGAAACCGAGGCCGCATACCTCGAACGTCAAGAGCCAACATATCGGGTCGGCCAGTGGATCGACGGCAACCTCTCGTCTCAAGCCCGCCTGGTTGGGCAGGATCATCGAGGCTATTACATCCCGCGCGGATATGTGATGGAACTCGCACATCGACGCCGGACCGGACTCGGGACTCATGACGAGTCGCCCGACGCGATCGCGGAGACCCTTCGTCGCGATGGGTTCACCCACATCCTCCTCTGCCCGCCCGAGCCCCAAGATGCTGTGGAATTCGACCCGACCCTGTCGAGACGGCTCGGCCCATGGCTCGATCGGCGAGACCCCCTCTACCTCCAGTCGATCACCGACCCCGACGGCGTGACCAGGCGGTATTCGATCTACGCTCTCGACGAGGGACGGAGCTTGCGTCGATGATCGGACCGGACCGACCCACCCTGGACACCCTCCGCACACGGGTCCACAAAGACCGGCATCGCGAGATCGGCAACTGGCTCGCACGGCGATTGGGACGACCCTCGGCGGTTTACGGCACCTGGCTGGCCGTACGGCTCGGCGTCTCAGCCCATCAGGTAACGCTCGGGGCGCTGGCCGTCGCGATCGCCTCGGCCCTGGCGATCGGGACCGGAAGTCGGGCCGGCTTTGTGGTCGGTGTGGGCCTGGCCTACATGGCATTCTGGCTCGATCACGTCGACGGTCAGGTGGCGCGGTGGCGAGGGACTTCGAGTCTCGACGGCGTCTATTTCGACTATCTGATGCATCACGTCATCGCGCTCACACAGGGCTTCGCGCTCGGTTATGGCCTCGCGGCGAAGACGGGTGACCTTCGCTGGGCGATTGCCGGGTTCGCGATCGCTCTTGGCTGGACATTTCTCGGCCTCCACAACGATTGCCGATACAAGGCCGCGTTCCAGCGGCTCAAATGCGAGGCCCGATCGTTTCGCGTTGACGGAGGCTCGGGAGGTCGGCCTGCACCCCCGGTCGGCTGGCCGAGGTCGGGTCGGGGCCGATGGACATGGCCTCTTTATAAGATCTGCGAGCCGCATGTTATCCTGCTGGGATTGGCCGTGCTGGCGAGCTTCGCGACCTTCGCCCCGGTCGTCTGGCTGGCCTCCTGGCGGATCGGGATGCTGGGCATGGCGGCTCTCGCGCCGACGCTCGCCTTCGGGCGCGCCGCGAGGTCAGTTCTCAGGGGTTCGGCCGAGGACGAGTTCGCCCGCTGGTTTCGACCGATCGAGGTCGGTTCGGATACCGGGCATGACGATGGCCAAGTCAGAGATCCTGGGGCCACCCGTCCAACGGCTCGCTCTCGGTAGGGAATGGGCATGGCCATCCTCCTGGAATACCCAGACGAGGACGCAGCTTTTCGGTCGAGCGAGTGGTAGCCTGGACCGTCGCTGATCCGAGGCCGTCCCGGGCGCGTCGCAAGAACTCGCGAGATCATTGGCATGATCGACTCCACCCTCGGTCACCTTCCTACGATGCCCGCCCGTCGCGACCTTGGTATCGGCGTCGTCGGCGCGGGATTCATCGTCCGCGACTGTCACCTCGTCGCCTATCGAGATGCGGGGTTCAAGGTCGTGGGCCTGACCTCTCGGACGATGGCGACGGCCCGTGACGTGGCGGAATTCCGGGGCGTGCCGAACGTCTTCGCCACGGTCGAGGCAATGCTCGACTGCCCCGAGATTGACGTCGTCGACGTTGCCGTGCCCCCGCTCGAACAGCCCGGGGTAATCGGCCGCATCCTCGCCCATCCCCGCCGGGTGAAAGGAATCCTGGCACAGAAGCCGCTAGCGATGACCCCCGCCGAAGCCCGTGCGATCGTCAACACATGCGAGGCGGCGGGCGTGACGCTTCAGGTCAATCAGAACATGAGGTACGACCACTCGGTCCGCGCCTGCAAGACCCTCATCGCCAGTGGCATGATCGGCGAGCCTATCCTGGCCACGATTGAGATGCGAGCCATCCCGCACTGGATGCCCTGGGCAGAGGGGGCTCGCTCGCTCTCAACCTACGTTATGAGCATTCATCACCTCGACACGCTTCGCTACTGGCTCGGAGATCCCGAGCGAGTGATGGCGAGCACGCGGCCCGACCCCCGGACGCCGTTCCCCCACGACGACGGGATCAACCTGTATATCCTTGAATTTGCGAGCGGGGCGAGGGCTTCGAGCTGGGACGACGTCTGGGCAGGCCCGGCCCGAGAAGGAGCGGGGCAGGATATCGCGATCCGCTGGCGGGTTGAGGGGACCGAGGGCCTCGCGACCGGGACCATCGGCTGGCCTGGCTGGCCAGAGCGCGTGCCGAGCACGATTAACTACTCCCTGAGGGGCGATGGGGGCGAGTGGCACCGTCCTCGATGGCCCGAGGCCTGGTTCCCCGACGCATTCGCCGGCACGATGGCGGGCCTGCTCAAGGCGATCGAGGAGGGCACCGAGCCTGACATCTCGGGACGCGACAATCTCAAGACGATCGACCTCTGCGAAGCGGTGCTGACCTCGGCGAGAGAGCATCGGGTTGTCACATTCGGGACGCCGATCGGTTAGTGTGTGGATCGATCTGTAGGGACTCTCCGGCCTCTCGCGAGCCCTTGTCATGATGAACCTCGGCCTGATCAATTCCGCCTGGGCCCAAGCCGGTCGCGACACCGCCTTCGGCATCCGGATGACGAAGGAGATCGGCTTCGACACGATCGATATCTTCGCCGACCCGCTCGACACGCCCGAATCCGAACGCGCCGCGATCAAGACCGACTGCGACCGCGCGGGCCTACCGATCGTGAGCGTCGCGTGCGTTGCCGTCGGCCTGATCGACTTCAATCCGAGCGTCCAGCGGTTTCACGTCGATCGTGTCAGGGCCTATCTCGAAATGTGTCGTCAGTTTGGCGCGAAGAACCTCTTGCTCGTCCTGGGAGAATACATCTGGCAGAGAGAGGTGATCCCTCCCGCCGAGCAATGGGACCTGGGCGTCAAGCACGTTCGCGCGTTGGGGCAGTATGCGGCCGATCTCGGGCTGGAGATCGCACTTGAACTCGAACCGTTTCACCTCTCGCTCCTGAACGACGTGGCGAGCATGGCGAGGTTTCTCGACGACGTCTCCCACCCCGTCGTGAAGGCGAACCTCGATATCTCACATCTGGTGCTCGCCCATCAGTCGGCAGACCTCGTCGAGATGTTGCGCGGAAAGATCGCTCATGTGCATATTTCTGATTGCGACGGTCAAGTGCATGGTGACCTACCGCCGGGTCGTGGCGTGGTCAACTTTGTTCCTTATCTCCAGGCGATCGAGCGGCTCGATCTGGAAGGGGCGACGATCTCGATCGAGCTGGAGTATTCTCCCGAGCCCGACAAGATTATCGACTGGGTCCGCGAGGCTTATGATTCGACAGCGACGCTGATGAGGACAGCGGGGCTGCGGGCATGATCGGACGCTTCGCCTTCGGGTTCCTTCTGATCGCAGGGCTGACAGCGGTGCTCGGCTGGCCGGCGATCGCCACGGTGATCGCGGCCGTTCGCGGCGAGAGCGGACCCGAGGCGGCCGGTCTCATCACACCGATCAGCGGCGGCGCGGCGATTCGTCCCTGGCGATTGCTGGGCGAGACGGTCCGCCTCGTCGCCACGACCGAGGTGCTGGCTCTGCCCGTTGGGGTGGTCCTGGCTCTCTTCTTGTTCCGGACCGACCTGCCGGGAAGGAGGGTCTGGCTCGCGCTGCTGGCCCTGCTGGCGTGCGTGCCGATGCCGCTGTTCGCGACGGGCTGGCTCGGCGGCTTCGGCAACCTCGGCCGGTCGCAGGCGCTAGGGCTTGAGCCGATCCTGGTCGGACGCTTCGGCGCGGCGTTCGTACATGCGACAGCCGCGTTGCCCTGGATCGTCTGGATCGTCGGCATCGGTCTCCGCGCGGTCGAGCCCGAGCTTGAGGAGTCGGCCCGGCTGGAGATGGCCCCGTGGCGGGTGGCGTGGTCGGTGACGCTTCGCCGCAGCGTTGGCGCGATTGCCGGGGCCGCGCTGGCCGTCGCCGTGCTCACGGCCGGCGACATGACCGTGACCGACCTGCTCTCGATCCGCACCTATGCTGAGGAGGCTTTCCTCCAATACAGCATCGGCAACGGCCCCGGCGCGGCGGCGGCCACGGCGCTGCCACCTTTGCTCGTACTGGGGGGACTGATCTTGATCGGCGCAAGAGGATTGATGAGGGCAGACCCCGCCCGGATCGTCTCGGCGGCGTCTCATGCGACGCTCTGGCCGTTAGGTCGATGGCGGCCAGCGGCGGGACTCGCGGTCGCCCTCTTCCTCGGGGCATTCCTCGGCCTCCCGCTCTATTCGCTGATCTGGCGCGCGGGCAGGGTTCACGGCTCCGCGGCGCTCGGTCTCCCGCCGCATTGGTCGTGGTCGGGCCTGGCCGGTACGCTCAAGGCGGCGATGTCGGTCGTCTTCGGCCCGGTCTTTCAGAAGCCGCTCCGGAGCCCGCTCGTCGCCAGCCTCTTATGGGGGTCGATCGGCGCGGCGGGGTCGGTGGCGCTGGCGTGGTCGATGGCCTGGGCGAGCCGGGGTCCGGGGGCCTGGAGATGGATCACGGCGATCGCCGTCGCGGTTGCCCTGGCCACGCCGGGGCCGGTCGCGGGGATGGCGATGGTGCTGGCCTATCATCGTTGGTTCGGTGTTTACAATTCACCGGTCATCCTCGTGATGGCCTATGTCATGCGCACCTGGCCTTATGCCTTGCTCATCCTCTGGCCCGCGATCCGCTCGCTGCCCCCCGAGCACTTCGAAACGGCGGAGCTGGAAGGATACGGGTCGTTCGGACAGGTCTTGCGGATCGCCCTGCCGATGACACTTGGGGCCATAGGACTCTCATGGGGCGTGGCATTTGCGATCTCACTCGGTGAGCTGCCTGCGATCTGGTTGGTCTTGCCGCCCGGAGTCGCCACTCTGACCTCGCGGATCTGGGACCTGCTCCATATCGGCGTCGAGAGCCGCCTGGCCGGGATCACACTCGTGACGCTCTCGGTATTCGCGACCACTGGCCTGGGCGTCGCGTGGGGCCTCGCGCGGTTCACCCGTCCCGAACGACGTTGAACGGATCAAAGGCTCGGGTTCGAGAACTCCTGAAGCGGGAGGTCGACGGGTGACGAATGCCGTGAGCTGCGAGCGACCGCCTCAGTGAACTGCATGTATTTCACGCCGTCGGCGAACGTCGTGTGGGTGACAGGGCGTTCGCCTCGGATCGCTCCGATGAAATCTGCCTCGACCTGCCAGCCGCCTCGTAGGTTCTCGGGGATCGGCAGCGGCTTCAGGTCGGTCTCGTGACGGGCGGCACCTCGGATCTCGTCGCGGGTCAGGTCGTACGAGAGCGTCCCCTCCGATCCATACATCGAGACGACCATGCCCGGCCCGTGCCAGGTCACGCCGCTGAGTCGGTAGACACCACGCGAGCCGTCGGTCTGTGAGGTGAGCACCTGCACGCTGTCGGGCGTGCCGACGCGCACGATGTGGCCGGTCTCAGGATTGGCCCGGGTCGGGATCAGCTTCGAGGCGAGTGCGATCACACGATTCGGCGGCGCGGTCCAGCGGAGCGCCGTCTCGTGGAGGATGCCGAGTGTGAGCATGTTGAATCCCGAATACCGCGCCTGCTGACGCCAGCCGATCGGGGCGTTGGGGTCGGCGAGGTCTTTCGTCAGGCCGTCGACGTGCAGTTCGCGGAGTGTTCCGAGAAAGCCATCGGCGATCAGGTCGCCCACAAATGCGTCCCCGGTCAAGCCGTAGGGGCTGGGAACAACCATCGCCGCGAGATGCGGAACTTCGCGTGACTTTTCGAGCATCCGCTGGGCTTCGCGGGCGTTCATCGCCATACGTGCCTGAGTTAGCACATGCTTTCCCGCCCCGAGCGCCGCGAGCGTGACGGCACAGTGCAGAGAGGGCCAGGCCCCGATGACGATCGCGTCGATCGAATCATCGTCGATCAGCGTTTCCCAGCTTCCATACACCTTGGGGATATCGAACTCGCGAGCGACGCGGGACGACGACTCGCGAAGCCGATTGCAAACGCCGACGACCTGGACGCCCGGGATCGCGAGGAAGCCCGGCAGGTGGCGCGTGCGGGTGATCGCCCCCGCGCCGATGATCCCGATCCGTATCGCTTTCGTGCTTGCCATCGACGTTCCTCCATCCGCAAGGAACCTGACGCTGACGGAATTGTATCCGTAAGACGCAGGAGCGTCGATCGGTTACGATGAATGCCGAATCGCGACGACCCTCACTCCGAATGTGCGAGACCCCGCCATGCGATCCCTGATCGTCCCGATACTGATCCTCGTCCTTGGCTCATCGGCGCGGGCCGAACACGCCAAGATTACCCTCGACGTCGCCGGCAAAGGGACGCAAGAGACGGCCTTCGTCGACCAGACGCCGCCCGACTCGGGCAAGAACCCCCGCCCCATCGTCAAGATCAAGGCCGGCGAAACGATCAAGATTCAATACATGCTCACGAACGTCTACCCGCACAAGACGCTTGAAAACGTCGTCGTCCACTTCTTCGTTGCGCGGCAGGGGAAAGTCGCGCAGAAAGACTTGCCGAACCTCGCCGAAGAGAAGAACGTCGTGATGGAGACCGCCTTCGAAATGGACTTCAAGCCCGGAGCCAAGGCCGGGGCACGGACGGCGTTCAAGATCGACGCGCCGGGCGTCTACATCGTGCGGATCGAGACGAAGCAGACCCAGAGCGATCACGAGCATTTCGCAGCGATTGATCTGGTCGTTGAGTGAGAGTTGATGCGGGGAGCGAGGCCGGGACTGCGTGAAGTCACGGCCTGCCACGCCCTTACTTCACCCGCTGCGAGACCTTCCCCCGCTCAGACCCGGCATCCTGGCGATAGATCAGGACGCGGTCGTGGACGAGGAGGATAAGGTCGGCGCGGCCGTCGCCGTCGACGTCGCCGGCACCGATGTCGCGGGGTTCGACGAGGTCGGAGACGTTCCGCAGAGACTTACGCTCGAAGACCTTGAAGGCGAGGGCGCGTTCGAGTTCTTTCGAGGTGCCTTTGGTCACGATCTCGACGAAGTGCTCGCCCGGGTCGGTCAGGGCGATGTCGGGCTGGCCGTCGGCGTTGAGGTCGGCGACGATCAGGTCGGCCATCCGGGCCTGGTCGCGGGTCGGCTCGTAGCTGAGAATCGTCTTGAGTCGCTGGCCCTTGATGCCGGTCAACACGACCCCGAACCGCTCGGCACCGGCGAGCAAGAGGTCATCGCGGCCGTCGCCGTTGAGGTCAGCGACGTGCATCTTCTGGAGGTCGAACGCGCCCACGGAGAGCATCCCGCTCGGCCGATAGACGCCGTCACGCTTGGCGAGATAGAGGAGTGATTTTGAAGTGCGGTCGAGGAGGGCGATCTCCTTGATCCCGTCGCCGTCGGTGTCGATCGCCGCCGCGCCGAGGACGTTGGCGTTGTTGCGGCCGGTGTTGTATTGGTCCTTGACGACCCAGTGGCCGTTCTTGTCGAGCAACAGGTTGCGGGCGTAGGTCTTCTGCGAGAGCAGGATCGCGGGGCCACCGAGGTCGGTCGGGCTCAAACCGGCGGGGCCGATGTCGGTAAGGGGGCCGAGGCCGCCACCTGCGGGGGCTGGGGGCTCGCCCTGGCGTCCGAGCAGCAGCGACTTCGGTCCGCCTGCCGTGTAGAGCAGCACGTCAGGCTGGCCGTCTCGGTTGACGTCGACGATCTGCACGGTCGGTACGTCGGCGATCTCCTTGAGGATGACGGCGTCGGTCTGTCCCCAGCGGAACGGGACGAGTTCGCCCGCCTTGTCGCGCTTCAGGGCTCGCAGGGTGAAGACGTCGGCGGTCGAGCCAGCGGCCTTGTCGCGGGTGACGTAGACGATCTCGCCGACCTTGTCGCCGTCGAGGTCGGCGATCTCAAGCGCTACGGGTTCGCCGCTCAGCGGCAAGGGGGCCGGGAAGGTAAGGCGACCTTCTGCGAACCGACTCCGGCCAATCTGCTTCTCTTGTTCGGAGAGAACGTAGACCTCGGCCTTCTTGTCGCCGTCGAGGTCAGCCAGGCGGATGGTCTTGCCGCCGACGAGGTTCGGGAAGCTCTGGCTGGCCCCGAGTCCGCTCCCCTTGACCTGGCGGTAGACGAAGAACTGGGCGTTGCCCGGGTCGGTCGCGACCACGTCGACCAGGCCGTCGCCGTCGATGTCGCCGAGGTCGAGAGACCGACCGCGAGTATTGCCTTGTGGCATCGGGTAGAAGAAGAGGCGACCACGCTTGGAGGTCTCGTCGTCATCGACGTCGGCGAGGGTGTGGACTCGAACGCGGCCTGATTGGCCCTCGATCGTCAGCAACTCAGAGCCGGGCTTGCCGTCGACCTGGCCGAACGAGTAGGCCCGCAGCGGTTCGAGCGCGAACCGTTGCTCGGGGCCGAGTGACCCCGTCTTCCCCGAAAAGCGGACGCGGATCGGGTCGTCCGGTGTTCCGTCGAGAATAACGAGGTCGTCGCCACCGTCGCCATCGAGATCAATAGCCTTGACCATCCGGGCGTTGGTGGCGGTGTGCGGCAGTCGCTCGGGCTCGCCGAACTTGCCGTTCTCCCCTTGGAGGATCGTCACGACCTCGCCCGGCGTGAGCAGTGCCAGGTCGTCGCGGCCGTCGCGATTGAGGTCGCCGACGGTGAGGACACCGGGGGCCTCGATCGCCTCGCCGCTGTTGATCTTCCTCACTTCGCCGAACTTCCCCTTCCCCTCGCCGAAGAGGATAACAATCTCAGCCGGGGTCCCGTAGAAGGCAAGGTCGAGCTTACCGTCCCCGTTGAAATCGCCGGCGACGAGGCTCACGATCTCCTTGTTCACCGAGACGCTCACGAGCCGCATCCGGCGGTCGCTCGTGACCTCGTTGGTCTCTTTCTTCTCCGTCGGCTTTGCCTCAGGCTTTCCCTCGTCGCCTTTCTTGGATGACAGGAGCAGGTCAATCCGCGATCGGCCGTTGTTTACAACGACGACGTCGTCGATCTTGTCGCCGTCGAGGTCACGGACGAGGACACCGTTGATTCTGGGGTCGAGCTTATAGACTTCGACGGGGAGGAAGCCGAAATGGTCGGCGAGCCTTGGCTCGTCCGCTGGCATTGCGGCCCCGGCCGTCGTCATCCCGAGCAACAGGCCCGATGCCCAGGCCAACTGACGTCCGTATCGAGCTCGCACTTGCATGACCATCGCCCCGCGCTCGTTCCATTGACCGTGATCGATCTCATCCTATCGCGACCGATCCAATTCGATCAGACTACGCGTCCACAGCCCATCCGGCAAGGTCCGGCCAACCCGGTCAGTAACCGACCTCAATGATCGAGGGATCGTTATGAGGAATGAGGGGTAGAGTCACGAACGTCAACATAATTCAGTATTTCTTTTGCGTTCGACTGGAGGACCGGATTAGACTGACGCTGTCCGTTGTCGGACACGCCCCCTTGCATTGGCGGGCTCTCCGGGGCGAGCAAACGCTGGGTCTCGTGGGCATCCATTTTCAGGAGAGGTGTCTATGGATCGGATGGAGCACATTCACGGGAAACTGTATGCGGAAGATGGAACCAAAGTAATCGTTGATTCGATCGACGGCTATCTCGGGTTTCACTCACGCCCCAACGGATCGAAGCTGTATTTCGGTTACTTCGAGCTGCCTTGTGAGAAGACCACAGAGATTGACGTCAATGCGCCGTGTCGCCTTGTCCTCGACGACGGTCGGGTCGGCGACATCTATGCGGACGTTCATCCGAGCAACTCGCCCGGAAAAATGTTGGCCGAGTTCCATGTGACCGGCAAGATGCACGAGTGAGGAAACGAACCGACGCGCCCGAACGACGACGCCTTCGCGTCGGTGTTTCGCTCCTCGCGTCGGTTTTTCGTTAGTCCAAGTCTCCAGATCGCCTCGCCTCGATCGGGCCTCCGAAATTCGGGGCGTCGGCTTACTACTCGGTCGGGTTGCCGGGCGAATCCGCGACGGCGCGGGGTCATGGTGTCTGACAACGCGATCGAATGCCGATATAGGGCTGCGCCTAATCCCTTAGGCTTGCGGATCTCGGGTCGGTTCATGCGCCCAAGGAGACGGACAGCATCGGCGCGGGGCTCCCGTTCGGGACGTTTCCGTGTGCGGTTTGGACTTTAAGATTGAAATAATCGAGAAGCCTGGAGCGGGGTTTCCTAATGCTCTAAGTGAAACGGTGGCCTAGCGCCGCCGTTGCCACATGGCCGTCGCAAGCCGACAGATCCGGGCTCGACTCTCAAAAATTCCATTGGCATCGGCTCTCGCGCATGGGTAGTCTTCGTCTCGTCCCGATGAGAAGGGAATCGGCCGTTTGGCGGCGATGTGTCGGCCGATCCGCGATCTGAAGGAGCCTTGCCACGATGTCTGTTCCATCTCGCCTCGACCGCATACGGGGCTCGTTTCTCGGGCTTGCGATCGGAGACGCCCTCGGGGCACCGCTGGAGGGCCTCAGTCCCCAGCAGATCCGAGCCCATTACCAGGTGGTCACCGACTACGTTGACGGGGCAAAAGCCTGGAAGAAGAAGCCCTTCCGCTGGCGGCTTCCAGGCCTCTACACCGACGACACGCAGCAGGCCCTCGCCCTCGCCGACGTCCTGGTGGCGACCGGCAAGGTTGACCTCGACATCCTCGCGGAAGTCTATGTCGGGCTGGCCACGCCTGACCTCGGCTATGCCGGGGCTCACCGGGGGATCGGCCGGAGCTTCCGGACGGTGCTGGCCGACCTGAAGCGAGGCGTCTCGCCGCTTGAAACCGGGCAACCGTCTGCCGGCATCGGCGCGGCAATGCGCATCGCTCCGGCAGGGCTCTATTTTGCCGACGATCCCGACGCCCTCTTCGACGCCGTGATGGCCGCGAGCCTCATGACCCACCGCGACGTGCGTAGCATCTCGGGCGCGATGGCGGTTGCCCTCGCGATCGGCCGGCTTCTCAAACTGACCGAGTCTAGGCTCGATCCGAGCTTCGTACTCTGGCTCGCCGCCGACGTCGCCAAGGCTGAGGATCGGATCGCCGCAGAATTCGCGGGATCGGTCAATTCGCTCGAGCCGCATCGTCGGAGCCTCTCCGCTGCGATTGCCCATGTCGACGCGGTTCTGGAGCTACCGCAGGACCGGGCGCTAAACGCGCTTATCGAACAGGCGAATCGACACGGACCCGAGTCGGATGTCCGACGCGCCACTCAGGGATTCCCTCCCTCGTGTATCCCGACATGCCTCTACTTGCTGCTCACCACCGATAGCATCGAAGAAGCACTCGTCGATGTCGTGAACCTGGGCGGAGACACCGACTCGGTCGGAGCGATCCTCGGTTCGCTCGCTGGTGCCCTTCACGGCGCGAATACGATCCCGGACCGCTGGCTCGTCGGCCTGCACAACCGGGAAGCGATCGACCTGCGTGCGCAGGCGATCCATCGCAAGTCTGCCCGGGGTCTGGCGATTCCCGATCTCATACCCCGCGAGTTCGAACTTTCGGCCCTCGAGGTCGCAAACCGTGAATCGCTTCTGAGCCACCCTCCCTCCGGCGGCGATCTCGGGGCGAACCGGCGACTCTGACCTCCCGACGCCCAGTCGTGATCTTCCCCCGGCCGGATTCTTGGGATAGAGTGATGAGGAAAGTGCGTGACGCGGCAGTCCCGCCCGGCCCTGTCGCAGGGCCGAGATATGGGCGCGGAGGGAGACCGAGGAGTCGGTAGCCGATGTCGCAGATCATCGATCGGATCAAGCGGCAACTCGCCGCGGCGGAAGGCTATCTGACGCTCAACCTCCCGATCCGCGCCCTGGAAATTCTCGAAAATCGCGCCGACTGGGCGACGATGCAGTTCGAGGCGAGCTTCCTCACCGGGGAGACACTTCGCGTCCTCGACCGCTATCGAGAGGCGTTAAAGCCGCTGGAAACCGCAGCCTCGCTTCGTCCGGGCGATGTCGGCGTCGCGATCGCGCTCGGCTGGTGCTACAAACGTACCCACCGTCTCGCGCAGGCCATCGACTCCCTCGCTCGTGCCCTTCGCGATAATCCCCGCGAGTCGCTCCTGCATTACAACATCGCCTGCTACTGGAGCCTCGCCAATAACCCGACGAAGGCCCTCCAGTCGCTCTCGACCGCCATCGAGCTCGACCCCGACGTCCGCCACCTGATCGCCGAGGAGGCCGACTTCGACCCGATTCGAGGCAATCCGGATTTCGATCAAATAGTCGGCCCGGCGGGGTTGGTGCCCTAGGCGTTGTGATCTCTCGAGGCATGTCGACGAATGGCAGACCACATTGGCTCAGACGGCTGACATTGCAGGTTCCAACGTGGCTTGAAGGGCGGCAAGAATTCCACCGACGTTATCGAGATAGAGACGGCTGTGCTCGATCGTCACGGCCGTTCCTGCGAGCTTGAGGAATTGCCAATTCTCTCCGGTGGTGATGCATCCGTAAATGGACGGGAAGGAAAGCCCAGACCGCTCATTGTAGAGTGAAGCGGCGACCATCTGGGCCACGCATTGACCCAGGCCGGATTCGATATCGTGTTTCTTCGCCACGACAATAGTGACAAGAGGCGCTCGCAGCCTGGGGACGGGATCGGAGAGGGTGAGGAGGAAGTCGCACTCCCCGACGAGACGTCGACCCGGATCGACATCGAGCCTCTGGCCCGACAGGATGGCGACCCGACCACCGGACAATTCTCGGACCGCCAGTAGGATCGGCGCGACGATGAACTCGCTGCGGGCTTTCTCGCTCATCAATGCGAGCTGCATACCACGATCGAGCGACTCTCGAAGCCACGGGGGGACCGCGACGGGGACGAGATCTGGGAAGAGAGATCCGTAACGAGACATCACACCCAGTTCGATCTCCGCGCTCTCCAGGGTGAAATCGGTGTAGGCCATTTCGGGTCGGATTTCCCGGCGACGTTTGGTGGTGTCTAACAAGCACCCCTGGACTGTAACACGGCCGCCGCGTAGTTCACGACGTCACCGTGCTCGCGAGCGATCCGGGCCAGGCGGTCGAGACGACCTGCCATCTGGCAAAGCTGGGCGACTTAGCATCGATTCGGGGAGTGAGCGTAGGCTGAGTCGCGGCCCAGCATCTGAGGTTTCGGGGAGGTCGCGACCCAGCCTACGAAACTCGCGGCTTGATAGTTAGCATCGTCCGTGGCGGGCGACGATGCCTCTTCCCGGCCCGGATTCGATGTGTCCAAAGGCACTCAAGACGCGTATCGGCCATTATATAGTTTAAAAGCCTGGTGCCCCATACTTCATCACTCGCTGCATGTAAGCACTGACGGCGTTGTTGTGCTGCGTTCCCGCGATCGTCGCGGCCTGATTCACGGCGTTGGCCGTCGCGTTTAACTGGGCCATGCCGATCTGCGATTGAAGCTTCCTCGCGG
>JANXSY010000238.1 GCA_025356435.1 Isosphaeraceae bacterium
GCGCGAGACGTAGGTCGGATTGCTTTTGAGCAGACGCCGGTTCCGCTCGACGACCGTCATCGCCTGATAGCGTTGGGCTTCGGCCTTCCTCTGGGCACCAATGCTCGCGGCGGCGGTCTGAGCCTTCTTGACGATGAGTTCGGCCTTCTTGCTATGCAGTGTGCCGATCACGCCATCTTTCTGGACGGTCTTGCCGATCTCGAGTTCCAGCTTGTCGATCACGCCCTCGGTCAGCGGCGAGACGTCGGATTTCTGGATGAACTCGAACGTGGCGTCGTCGATTACCAGGGTCTCGGGATTTCGGACCGCGCCCGGCTGCTGGGCCTGGCTCGCGGAGATGAAAGAGGCCGACAAGGCAACTATCGCGCCGGAGGCCAGCGCGATCAATTTTCGAGCAAAGGGCATGGCTCTCTCCAGGGGTGACTTGGACTTCGTTCGATCCGATCAGGGGCGTTTGAAATGCGGACGCCGATCAATTCAGGAACGGCCAGCGGAACAGGACGGTCTCGTAGAAGACGTGCAGGACGTCCCTGAACAGCACATAAGAGAGCCGGGCATCGCCGCAGTCGATCCGCGCTCGCACTTCAGAGCCGGGTCGGAGCGACTTGTTCCGCTTGAGGAAGTCGTCGCGGACCTGGTCGGTGAACCCGACCGTCACCTTGACGACATGCTTTGACTCGACCGTCTCAGCCTTGCCGGCGATCCTCCGGACATATCCCCGATACTTCTGCTTGGGGTCGGTCGCCGCCACGAAGTAGGCCGACAACGTCGAGCCGGCCGGCTTGGTCCCGGCCGCGACCTCGGCGTCGAGTCGACTCTGTGCCGCGAGCACCGGCCCCATGTCGTCGTCGGGCACGTCGACTTCCATCACCCACTCGCCGTCGGTCGTCGCGATCTGGAGGAGTTCTTGGCCGATCTCGACAGGACGCTGGAGCAGGTTCTTCTTGGGCTCCCAGGTCGTAATCATCCCCTTCTGGGGGGCTTTGACTTCGAGCATCGCTCGCTGCTGCCTGATGATGTCGAGCTGCTTGCGGGCGCTCTCAGCCCGGATGCCCGCCTCAGCCTCCTGGCCCTTGAGCGAGTAGTATTCGCCGTTGCGAGACTTGTTCGCCTTCTCGGCCTGGTCGTGCAGGTTGCTCGACTGAGCCCGGGCCGACGCCTCTTCGCCGATCAGCCGGCTGAAGTCTTTCTCCAGCTCGCGACTCTCGATCACGGCGACCGTGTCACCCTCGTTGACGATCTGGGCGTGGTCGACGGGAATCTTGATGATTGTGCCGGGCAACGGGGCATAAAGCGTCTGCCGCTTATCGGGCAGTAGCGACCCCCGGCCCTCGATCGTGAGCTTCCAGGGGACAAACGCCAGGACGCAGACCGTCCCCACCACGAGCACCAGCACGCCGATGATCTTCGCCAGGGTGCGGCCCCGGAAGAATCGCCAGGGAGACCCGATCGCCTTCAGGAGCGGCAGGAACGTCTTGTCGTGCTCCGACGCATTCCAGAGGGCCGTTGAGGCGTGCCGCGAGACAACCTCGCAGCGGGCGTGCATGTCAGTCGGGGCAACCTCGTCGCCGATCTGCTCGGCCACGACGCAGCCAAACGCGACCTTCTCTTTGCCCGCTTCGATGTCAGGGCGATAGAGCAGAGTGACAACCACCACCTTCGAGCCCGACTCGTCGACGTAGGTCTCAAGCGCATCGCGGATATCCGGCGCGAAGCCCTCGGTGTTGCCGGTGTAGACGAGGTCTTCGCCCGACCGGAGGACGACCTTGCAGAGCTTCGTCAGGTCGCGGATCAGGTTTGCCCGTTGTTCGACAACTTCCTGGCCGCTGACCGCCTCAACCATGGGCCGTCCGCCCACCTTGAGCGTCACGCTCAGGCGGTCGCAACCGACCAGTCGCTTGCCGTCGTTGGCGACAGCGAAGCTTGTATCCTTAAGATGAAGCGATGAGTGGATGTCGTGCGTGAAGGTTTCGAGCTGGTTCCAGAGCTTCTGCTGCGACATCACCTGCCGCATCTGCCGGTTCTTGAGATACGTCCCCGCGAGGTCGCAGAGGTCGCTGACGAACCGGAGCGTGCTCTTCTGAGTCGCCGCCTTGCGGGTCGGATCCATGAGGATCTCGACCAGGCCAACCACCTGCTTGTCGACCATCAGCGGCGCGATGATCAGGGCATAATTTGTGGGGTTGCCCGCGTTGGGCAGGCCCTCAACCGTTGCCTGCGGCGGGATGATCTGCGGCGAGGCCGCCTGCATCATGCAGCCGAGCAAGGCGTCGTGGGGCTGGGTACGGACCCGGCCGTCCATCAGGCCCGAGATCCGGAACTCGAGCTGATACTGGAGCTTGAGACCGCCCCGACCGTCGAGCAGCCACAAGACACCGCCCGAAGCGGCGACCGCCGCGACCGACCTGTTGAGGAATTCCACATAGAATTCGGGAGGCTGGATATCCGTCTCGGCCAGTTCGGCGATCTCGCCCACCAGCGTGCGGATCTGGTTCTTCGTCTGCTCGAGCAGACCGGGATCGATCGTTTCTTCCGGCATGGTGGTCCCGTGGGTAGAGAGCCCGAGGTCGGTTTCCCTTAACCTCAATCCGCGGCGCGCGCCATTTCGTCGGTCGCTATCAACAATGGGACCGCCCACGACCCGACTTTCCTTGCATTTTTTTCCAGGGAGACGCTTCCGCCCGGCACTGACCCGTCAAGCTCGTCTCCTGTTTCGTGGTACAATCCCCTAAATCGCGAACCCATTTTACCCAGACATCCCAGATCCAAGGATAATCCCCGGTGCCGAGTCCCCAACCGATCCATCTTGTCACGGGCGGCACGGGCTTGCTGGGTAGCCATATCGCCGAGCGACTCGTCGCAAGAGGGTCTCGCGTCCGCGTGCTTGTCAGATCGTCGAGCGAGACGTCGTTCCTGCGGTCGCTCGGTGTCGAGTTGACTGTCGGCAATCTCGCCGACCTCGACTCATGCCGCGCCGCCATGAACGGGGTTGAGGTCGTCTACCACTCGGCCGCGAAGGTCGGCGATTGGGGGACTTGGGACGAATTCCAGACCGGGTGCCTCGACGCCACCGCCAACCTCGCGCGGGCCGCCGTCGAGGCCAACGTCGAACGCTTCGTCCATATCAGTTCGACGAGCGCCTATGGCCACCCGAAAGAGGGCGGGTTGCCGGTCGACGAGACGGCCCCCCTCGGCCAGAACCTCTGGCCAATCTGGGACGACTACACAATCAGCAAAGTCGAGTGCGAACGACTCCTCTGGCGCGCGGTCGAGATCGACGGATTGCGGCTGAGCGTGATCCGGCCAAGCTGGCTCTACGGCGAGCGCGACCGGACCACCGTTGCCCGGCTCGTGACGCGGCTCAAAGCCGGAAAGATGCCGCTCATCGGCCGAGGGGATAATCCCCTGAGCGCGATCTACGCGGGCAATGTCGCCGACGCCTCGCTCCTGGCCGCCGACGACCCGAACTCAGTCGGAGAAGCCTATAACGTCACCTCGATGGGTTCGATCACCCAGCGCGAGTGGCTGGACCTCTTCGCCGACGCCTGCGACGCCCCCCGACCGAAGCGCCACGCCCCCTATCGCGTGGTCTTCGCCGTGTCGCTGGCGCTGGAGGCCCTCGCGCGAGCGAGACGGCAGAAGAAGCCTCCACTCATCACCCGATATGCAACCTGGCTCATGGGCCGAAATCTCTCCTATAGCACCGCGAAGGCCGAGACCAAGCTCGGTTGGAAACCAGCCCTGGACTATCCGGAGAGCATCGAACGGTCGGTCCGCTGGTATCTCGCCGAGGCGCGAGGCGAATCGACCGCCAAGGAAGGAATAACCCGCAAACTCACCTGATCCCGGCAAAATCAGATAACTTTGCCCCTTGCCGAGATCCTGTTCAACCGCCACCATTAAGAAGATCCGGTGAGTCGGACTCGATGGCGAGCCGCCCGATCCCAACACCCGCCCTGATGGACATCCTGGAGTCAAGCCCTATGATCGATCCCTTCAAGTCGGGACGAAACCTCTCGCTGGCCTTCGTCCTGACCGTCGTCGCAACGACGCTCGCCCCCGCCCAGGACAAGCCTCTCTCCGCCAACCCCTCTCCGAAGCCGACCGCCCCTACGGATCTCGATCTCGCCGACCTGCTCCACGCCCGGGCGATGAGCATGGGCGGCGGCGGGCCTTCCGGCTCGAATGACCCGAAGAAATACCGCGACTTCGCCGAGCTGACCCAGGGTGCCCAGAGGCATGACGGCCTCTTCACCCTCTATCAGAAGGACGAGCACCTCTTCGCCGAGATCAAGCCTTTCCAGTTCGATCAGCCGGTCTATGCGACGGCGATGATCGCTCGCGGCCTCGCCCGCGCTGGGGAGCCTCTGACCGACGCGAACGACCCGATGCTGCTTGTCTTCCACCGGGCCGGCGACAAGGTGCAGGTGATCGCCCGCAACTACTTCTTCAAGGCCCCGATCGGCTCGCCGGTCGAGAAGGCCGTGAAGCAGAACTACACCGACTCGATCTTGATGGCCTTGCCGATCGTCAGCCTCAACCCTGGCGGCGGCATGAGCGTCTTGATTGACCTCTCGGACATCTACTTTACTGACTTTGCCAAGGTCGGCCTCGGCTTCCTCGACCGGAACCGGACGAACTGGTTCAAGATCAAGGCGTTCCCGAACAACCTTGAACTCGAAGTCCAGGCAACTTTCGCGGGCGGACGCGCATCGACGGCCGACGGCGTCTCCGATGGCCGTGGCGTCACGGTCGTGATCCATTACAGCCTGCTTCGCCTGCCCGACCCAATGTATCGCACGCGAGTGGCCGACGACCGGATCGGTCACTTCCTCTGCGCCTTGAAAGACTTTGGCTCGACCGACCCCGACACCAACTTCGTCCGCTACATCAACCGCTGGCGGCTCGAAAAGGCCGACCCCCGCGCCAAGCTTTCGCCTCCCAAGAGGCAGATCGTCTGGTGGGTCGAAGATACCGTTCCGATCGAATATCGGCCGTATGTCGAGGCTGGCATCCTTGAATGGAACAAGGCCTTCGAGAAGATCGGTATCCGCAACGCCCTGGCCGTGCGTTGGCAGTCCGAGCGCGACGAGTTTGATCCCGAGGATGTGAACTATTGCACGATCCGCTGGATCACGACCAACCGCACCTATGCCATGAGCTGCTTCCGGGCCAACCCGCTCACCGGCGAGATCCTCGACGGAGACGTTATCTTTGATGCGTCATGGGTGAAAGCGTGGAAGAAAGATTATGCCTTCCTCACCGGTGCGTCGCCCGCGACGAAGGACGGGATGGCCATCGACTCGCCCCCGCTCGCCGTCGGGGAGATCGTCAGCCCGATCCTCGCCGACAAGATGGGCTACGGACAGTTCCTCAGCACCCGCCAGCGCGGGCAGGGCAACACCGGCCTCGAAGTCGTCCCGGCCGAGTGGGGCCAACTCCAGATCCAGCTTCAGAAGCGACTCGCGGCGAATAGCCAGTACGCCTGCCAGCTCACGACGGGCATGCAGGCCGAATTGAGCCTCGCCTCGGTCGCGTTCGCCGAAGGCCCCGGCCTCGCGGGAGAGCCGAAACTGCCCGAGGAGTTCATCGGCCAGCTCATCAAACAGGTGGTGATGCACGAGGTCGGACACTCGCTCGGCCTCCGGCACAACTTCAAGGCGAGCGCCATGCTCACGGCCGACCAACTCAACGACACCGCGATCACGCACGTCAAAGGCCAGGCCGGCAGCGTGATGGACTACAACCCGGTCAACCTCGCCCCCACAGGCCAGAAGCAGGGCGATTACGTCACGCAGACCCTCGGCCCCTACGATTACTGGGCCATCGAATACGCCTACAAAGAGGTCATGGGCGACGAGGCCGGCGAGTTGAAGCGAATCGCCGCGCGGTCGGTCGAGCCCGACTTGATCTACGGCGAAGACCTCGATAAGAATATGAACAACGACCCGCTCGTAAATGTCTACGACCTGGGCTCGGATAACTGCCGGTTCGCCAAGGATCGGCTCGTCTTGGTCGACGGCCTTATCAAAGACATCGACGCCAAGGTTGTCAAGGATGGCGAGTCGTGGTCGCGTGCCCGAGTCGCCTTCACCTCGCTCTTGTATCAGTACGGCAACGCCTCAACCCTGATCTCGGCCTATGTCGGCGGCCAGTCGGTTTCCCGAGACCATAAGGGCGATAAGGGGTCACGCGACCCGATCGTCCCAATCGCCGGTGCCAAACAGCGTGAGGCGCTCGCGACGCTGGTCGAGTTCGTCCTGAGCGACAAGTCGTTCAAGTTCTCCCCCGCCCTGCTTCGTCGCCAGGCGAGCGAGAAGTGGCTCCACTGGGGGACTCGCCCCGATGAAGTCGACATCTCGATCCACGACCGCATCCTCGCGATCCAGAAGATCGCCCTGTCCCACTGCCTGAGTGGCGGCACCTTGACCCGCATCCAGGATCAAGAACTTCAGACCGATCCGGGCTCGAACCCGCTCAAGATCAACGAGGTCTTCCGCACCCTCAGCGACGGAATCTTCACCGAGTTGAAGCCCGCCGACCCGAAGGCCAAGGCCGTCCCGCTCGCGGTCTCGACGGTTCGCCGGAACCTGCAACGCGAATATCTCTCGCGTCTGTCAGGGATCGTCCTCGGCAACAGAGGCCCGTCGCTCGGCGGAGGATTTACCTATGTCGTCTTCGGCGGCAACGGAGACCTGCCCGCCGACGCCCGTGCCCTGGCCCGGCTGCATCTCAAGGAGATTCAGGCCAAGATCGCCAAGTCGCTCACAACGGCCGAGGTGGCGATCGACGACACCACGCGGGCCCACCTTGAAGAGTGTCAGCAGCGGATCGGCAAAGTCTTGAACGCCGGCCTTGACGTCAACGAACCCTGATCCCTTGATTTCTGAACCCGAAACACGCCGCGGTTCGAGGCTCGACCTCGCAACCTCGGCGTGTTTCGCTGCCCCTAGTCTTGTGACGCACGATCGAGACTCACGGTCGTCAGTTCGACGAAGAACGGATGGCTCGGGACGGCGTGTTGCGCGTCGGATAGCTGCCATGCCAGGGCGAGCGATGATTGGCCGAGGTCAGCGTTGCCAACGGCCCGCCAGAACGCGGCCATCCAGAGCAGCATCCTCTGATAGAGGTCGATCCGGGATGCGAATCGATGCTCGAAGAGGTAGCGATAGGCCCCCGCGTCACGCTTGGGGTCGGGCTCAAGCCCCGCCTCGCGGAGCGAAATCTCGCGGGCGAGGTCCGACGTCAGGTCCGACGTATCGGCCCAATCCGGGCAGGCTTCGAGGACGGCCCGAGATCGATCTCTCATCTCTTCAAACGGCAGCGACGACGGGTCCCAGTCCCCGAACAGTCCCTCTCCCGCATGAGCGCGGAATCCCGGTCCCGCCGTGCGCTCGATCCAGTAGCGAAGCGCGGGGGTGACTCCCGGTCCGCAGAGCGAGAGGTTGCCCGCGAGCAGACCGGCGGCGAGGTCGTGGGCGTCTTCGGTAACTTCGCAGCGCGACTGCTCGTTCAGGGCCTCGAACGCCTCATTGAGACCGAGATCGCCGATGCCGTCTTGCCCGACGACGTCGATGATCCCCCGCAGGACGTGGCAGAGGAACGCCGCCCCCGCCCAGCGATCCCCTTCGCGGGCCGCCAGGACGATCGTGGAGCGTCCTTCGCCGTCGACGGCCGTCACCAGGCTCCTCACGAGCTTCGGCGCAGCCTCGCGAGTCGAGACAATCGCCGTCCCAGACACGTCTTCGAGCTTCTCGGCGGCCCGCTCGACGACGCCGGGGTCGGGATGCGACCGCGCGATCGACTGCCAGGCGTTGCGGACGGCGGGGTCGTCAATCGAGCGATCTTCGAGTGCGTCGAGTGCGGCCCATCGAGTCGAAGGGTCGTGGGCGAAGCTCAAGAGCCGGAGGAACTCGACGAGGCCCGGCCCGCCCGGCAACTCGGCCAGCCCGGCGATGATCTCGGCTCGGACCTCGGGCTCAACCCCTCCCAACCCCTGTAGTGCAAGCCAGGGGCCGTCGGCCTCTTCTTCGAGTTGCGCCGCGAGCACGTCGAGCGAGGCGTCGCCATCGATCGCCTCGTTGAGGTCGTCCCACCGTTCGAGGAGCGACGGCTCGGCCTCGATCATCCCGGCGGCGTCCAGCAGCGAGAGCGCCTCCCACGCACGTTCGGCGGGCAGGTTGGTCTGCGCAGCGACGGCCGTGGCCATCTCGCGATAGAGGGTCTCATCGCCATAGGCTTCAACCAGCCGGAAGATCGTCTCGGCGTCGTCCCCCGAGAGCTGGCCAAGCCGCTCGCGGACCGCCGCGACCAGCCGATCGGCGGGGAACCGCTCGACCAGACCCGCCAGCAAGCGATCCCGGTCGTCGGGCGTCAGACTTCGATCGTCGCGGAGACGGTCGAGGGTCATCGTTGGTGATTCGTCTAACGGTCCTGTCATGGGCGATCTCCCTGCCCCTTCCATCGTCCTAGTACCCCCGCCTCGTCCAACCTACCTGCCGTGAGAATCAGTTCCGACTCTCGAAATCTGGCCCGGTTTGATCCCAGACCACCAATCGGTGCGACGCGGACGTATCCCGATCAGACCTTTCGCTCGGGATCGACCGTTCTCGTCCTTCAGAATGTGTCGTCGGTTTCGAGGATCGCCGGCTCGACGAGCGCGGGGTCGACTTCGGTCAGAAATCGGCTTGGCTTGGCCACGATCGAAACTCCCCAACCGCCGCGTTGGAGGAGGGTGGGATAGGTCAGATAGAGTTCATCCTTGGCCCGGGTGATGGCGACGTAAAAGACCCGCCGTTCTTCCTCCTCGCCACCTTCTTCTTTGAGACCGCGCGCGTTGGGGAAGCCCTCCTCGACGAGCCGGATCACGAAGACACGCGACCATTCGAGGCCCTTCGCCTGATGAATCGAGCTGAGGACGAGATGCTGCTCGGGCTCAGCCGAGTCGAGGGTGTCAACCCCGTAGAGGTCGCCCGCGAGCATCAGGTCGGAGATCAACCGTTCGAGGCTCTCATACTTCGCGGCGAGCACGCCGACTTGTTCGATGTCGCCGATCCGCTGGTCGGGGCGTTCGTAGCGAGCCTTGACCGTCGCGGGATAGCCGCCCTTGAGAATGGCATGGATCGCGGCGGCTGGATGGGCCTCGGGCTCGGTTGCCTGGATCTTGCGGAGGTCGGCGACGAACCCGGCGAACGCGCCTTTGCTCTTGGTCGGCAGCAGCGTCATCATCTCGGCCGTGGCGAGCCCTTGGTGCGGGTCAGACGCTGACGAGAGCTGGTTGTAGATCGCCGACGACTTGGCCGGCCCGATCCCCGGCAAGAGTAGCAAGAGCCGACGCCAGGCCACCTCGTCTCTGGCGTTGACAATCACGCGCAAATAGGCCAGCACGTCTTTGATATGGGCCTGTTCGAAGAACTTCTGTCCGCTCCGGACGGTATACGGGATGCCGCGAGCGACTAACTCCGCCTGGAGCAAGACGCTGTCGTAGTGATTGCGATAGAGGACGGCGATCTCACCCAGGTCGGTCCCCTGTTCGTGCCATTCGAGCACCTGCTGGCAGACGAACTCGGCTTCCTCGCTCGCGTCCCGAGCGGGCACCGAGACGGGGAGCGTACCGGGCGACCGCGCGGAGATGAGCGTCTTGCCGAATCCGCTCGTGTTGTGGCCAATCGAGGCGTTCGTGAAGGCGACGATCTCCGGCGTTGACCGATAATTGACGTCGAGGGTGAAGACCTTCGCCGACGGGTTCCGCTCAGCGAACTTGAGGATATTGTCATAGTTAGCCCCCCGGAATCCGTAGATCGATTGGGCGTCATCGCCGACGGCCGTCAGATTTCCCTGCCCTTCGCGCGTGAGTGTCTCGACGAGCCGCGCCTGGATGGCGTTGGTGTCCTGCATCTCGTCGACAAGGACGTGGCGAAACCGACCAGCGATCGCCTTGCGTTGATCCGGGAAGTCGCGGATCAGCCGGTCCCACTGGCCGAGCAGGTCGTCATAGTCCATGCAGTTTGCCGCGCGTTTGCGGTCGGCATAGCAGACGGCCGTCTTCAGAAGCCGATCTGTCCACTCGGCAAGGTCTGGATAGCGGCGGGCGATGATCGTCTCGATCGGCTCGCTGACGTTAAATGCGAAACTGATCAGGTTCTGGACCTGAGACGGTTTCGGGGTCATCGCGTTCGTACCGTAAAACCCCGCGTCGTCCATCGCGAGCCGGATCATGTCGGCCTGGTCTTCGGAGTCGAGGATCGTGAAGTTGGGCGCGAAGCCGAGCGTTTCGGCCGATCGTCTCAGAATACGATTCCCGATATGATGGAACGTTCCGGCCCAGATCTGCGCCGCATGGGGTCCGATCAGCGTTTCGAGCCGACCGACCATCTCCCTCGCCGCGCGCCGGGTGAAGGTGACGAGCATGATCGAGTCAGGAGGCACCCCGCGCGCGAGCAGATGGGCGACCCGATAGGTGATGACGCGGGTCTTTCCCGACCCCGGCCCGGCGAGGATCAGGTTATAGCCGTCAGGGGCCGTGGCGGCTGCAAGTTGCGAGGGGTTGAGGTCGCGCGCGAACTGGTCGAGGAGTTGGGTATTGGCTTTTCGTTCGAGCCGGATCTTCCGCATTGCTGCCCGCCCAATCGCCGTAAGCGTCCGACATGACCAGGATGTCGCCCGCGCAACTCCATTTACGAACAGCTTATCATAACGAGACCACACCCCGCGCCGACCCAGAGACGAGACTCCGTGGACAGCACGCCGACAACCACGATCCTCCGCGACCCCAAGGTCTATCTCGTCGGCCGCCAGCAGGTCGATGAGACGGCCGTGGCCGAGTTCCTCGCCGACCACGAGGTCTCCACATGGTCGACCGACACCGACGAAGCGGGCGAAAAGCTCGTCGAGGTCGCTGGCCGGCTCTGCTACATGTCGTTCGCGCGGCCCCGTCCCGGCGGCAATCGGGCCTATGTTGGTCACATCCTTGAAGTCGGACACGGCAGCGTCCTCGAACACGCTGTGTTCAACTTTATCATCACGGGTGTCAGCCGGTCCTTCACGCATGAACTTGTCAGGCACCGTGCGGGATTTGGATATTCTCAGTTGAGCCAACGCTTCGTCGACGAGTCGGAGTGCTCGTTCGTCGAGCCCGATGTGATCGGCGACGACCCCGAACTCCACGCGATCTGGCTCCGCGCCATCGAGCAGAGCCAAGACGCTTACCGCCTCCTGGCCGACCGCCTGGCCGCCAAGTTTGCCTTGATCGAAGACAAGACCTTGCGCCGCAAGAAGGCCCGCGAGGCCGCGAGGTCGGTCTTGCCGAACGCGACCGAGACCCGGATCTTCGTAACCGGCAACGCTCGGGCGCTCCGTCATTTCATCGAGATGCGGGGTGACGCCGCGGCCGATGTCGAGATCCGCAAGGTCGCCCTGGCCGTGCTCCGGCTCCTCCAGGCCGATAGCCCCAACCTGTTTGGTGACTACGAGATCATCGACCTTCCCGAGGGCGGGCAGGCATCCAGGACGGCTCACCCGAAGGTCTAACTTCGGGCAACGATCGCGCCGGACGGCATGGACAGAACGGGTTCGCAACGGGTAGACTAAATTACTCATGCTTCCCGATGAATGCCCCACCGGCCTCCGTTGTAGGCCAGACTTCCTCCTATCGACGACGTTACCCCTCTCACCTCGCGACCTCTCGTCAAGAGTTCTCGACGTGCGTACGCCGGCATATTTTCCTCTCTGCGGTCTGATTCAAGCGCGAGCGACCTCATGAGCACGGCGGAACTGACTCATACGGGCGTGTTGGAGATGCATCCTAAGGGATACGGCTTCCTCCGCGATCCCAAACGCAACTTCAAGCCCGGCGTCAACGACGTCTATGTCGGCTCTCCCTTCCTCGCCAAGTTTGGGCTCAAACAGGGTGTGAAGGTGACGGGCAAGGTTGAGGCGGCGAGCGGGAAAGACGGCCCCAAGCTCACCGAGCTTATCGAGATCGAAGGCCGGACTCCCGAGCAATATGCGGGCCTTGCTCGGTTCGACGAACAGACCGCCATCGACCCCCACGAGCGGATTCGACTCGAAGTCGGGCCTGAGCCGATGGGGATGCGGGTGATGGACCTGCTCACGCCGATCGGCAAAGGCCAGCGCGGGCTGATCGTCGCTCCGCCCCGGTCGGGCAAGACGATCCTGCTCCAGCAGATGGCCGCGTCGATCGCCAAGAATCACCCCGAACTCCACCTGCTCGTGCTGCTCGTCGACGAGCGGCCCGAAGAGGTCACAGAGATGCGCCGGTCGGTCCACGGCGAGGTGATCGCCTCGTCGTCCGACAACACGACCGAAGAGCAGATCCGGCTCGCCCAGCTGACCGTCGATCGCGCCAAGCGGATCGCCGAAGGGGGCGGGCAAGTCTTGATCCTGCTCGACAGCCTGACCCGCCTGGCCCGAGCTTACAACAAGGGCTCGAATTCAGGCCGGACGATGAGCGGCGGTATCGACATCAAGGCGCTCGACATCCCCAAGCGCCTCTTCGGCGCGGCCCGCAAGTTCGACGAAGGGGGCAGCCTGACCGTCCTTGCCACCTGCCTGATCGAGACCGGCAGTCGGATGGACGAGATTATCTTTCAGGAGTTCAAAGGCACCGGCAACATGGAGGTCGTGCTCGACCGCCGTCTCGCCGACCGCCGCGTCTGGCCCGCGATCGACATCCAGCAGTCAGGCACTCGCAAAGAAGAACGCATCCTCGACGCCGACACGCTGGCGAAAGTGACTCTCCTCCGTCGCAGCCTCTCCGAATTGAAGCCGATGGAAGCGATGGAAGGACTCGTCCGCCAGCTCGGCAAGACGCAGTCGAACGCCGAGTTCCTCGAAAAGATCGCCAAGTTTCAGAAGTAACCCTCGCGATGCCAGGTGCCTCCGATCCTTCAACTGGCAACGAGACGATCGTTACCGTGAATCCGCTCTTGCAACGTACTCTGCAATCAGCATGAGGCGTACACTTGGTTTGCCCAAGATGTGATGGACAAGGTTCAATTCTGGATGTGCGTGTCGATAAGACAGGCATTATTTTGCAGTTACGCGATGAATGTGACGCGACCTGGTTTCATGGCGAGCAACCTTCACTGACGTCCTTCTTTGACTTTCGAACAGACATGCGGTCCATTGGACTTATGGGATTGTGGTCTGAAATATCGGTGATGCCCGAAACGGGTCAAGACAAAGACCCTTGCGGTTCCATCTGACCGATTCGTTGACGGGAGCCATCCCGACCCGCTCTGCGTCTCCTAACGTTGCGATCATCGCTCGGCCTGTTCATGTGCGATACATACTCCCCACTTTGTGCCGACACTCGGGTCCGCTACACTCATTGGTCTGCTACTGACTCTCATCCCCGAGGTATCCCCAATGATCCGCGTCTCCCCAGCCAAGTGGGCCGGCCTGCTGGTCCTCGCCCTGCCGCAACTCGCCAATGCCGACGTCAAGCTGCCTGCGATCTTCACTCCCCACATGGTCCTCCAGCGCGACCTCAAAGACCGCGTCTGGGGCTGGGCCGACGCGGGTGAGAAGGTTAGCGTCTCGATCAACGGCCAGACCAAGTCGACCGTGACCGGCAAGGACGGCAAGTGGACCGTCACGCTCGACCCGATGTCGGCGGGAGGGCCCCATTCGCTCTCGATCAACGGCAAGAACACGCTCGTGATCGACGACGTCCTCATCGGTGAGGTCTGGATCTGCTCGGGACAGTCGAACATGCAGTGGAACCTTGGCGCGGCCAACGATGGCGACATGGAAAGCCTTACCGCCAAGTATCCCAAGATTCGGATGATCTCAGTCCCCCAGGTCGGCTCTCAGGAGCCCCAGGCCGACTTCAAGGGGAAGTGGGAAGTCTGCACCCCCGCCACCGCGCGCGACTTCTCGGCCGTGGGCTATTTCTTCGGCCGACAGCTCCATGAAACGCTCAACGTGCCGATCGGCCTGATCGACGACTCATGGGGCGGATCGGCGTGCGAGGCCTGGGTCCGTCGCGACCTGCTCGAAGCCGACCCCAAGTATGCCCCGATCCTGGCCTCGTGGAAGGAGCTCGAAGCCGACCCCTCCAAAGCGGACGCGGCCTATGAGAAACGGCTCGCCGCCTGGAAGGTTGCCGCCGAGAAAGCCAAAGCCGATAAGAAGCCCGTCTCGCGCAAGCCTAACGGTCCCCAGGATGATCTCAAGGGCAACCACCGGCCCGGCAACCTCTACAACGGCGTGCTCAAGCCTACGATCGGCTACGGTATCCGGGGCGCGATCTGGTATCAGGGCGAGTCGAACACCAGCCAAGCCCGACTCTATCGTGACCTCTTCCCGCTCATGATCAAGAGCTGGCGTGACGACTGGGGCATCGGTGACTTCTCGTTCTACTGGGTCCAGCTCGCCGACTATCTGCCCGAACTTGCCCAGCCCGGCGACAGTTCGTGGGCCGAGCTTCGCGAAGCCCAGACGATGACGATGAGCAAGCTGCCCAACACCGGCGAAGCTGTCATCATCGACCTCGGCGAGTCGCAAGACATCCATCCGCGCGACAAGCAGAACGTCGCCAAACGGCTGGCGCGATGGGCCTTGGCCCGCGACTACAAGATCAACATCCCGTACCAGAGCCCCACCTACAAGTCGATGGAAAAGAAAGACGGCAAACTCGTCCTCGCCTTCGACCACATCGGCAACGGTCTCAAGGCGTTCGACGTGTCCGAGATTTCCGGATTCGCCGTCGCCGGCAAGGACCAGAAGTTCGCCTGGGCCAAGGCCAAGCTGGTCGGCAAAGACCACGTTGAGGTCTGGGTTGAAGGCCTATCTGACCCGGTCGCCGTCCGGTATGACTGGGCCGATAATCCCACCGGCAACCTCTACAGCATTGAGGGCCTGCCGCTCACTCCGTTCCGGACCGACGACTGGAACCGGAAAGGCGTGAAGTGACGATCGTCACCGCGTCGCGATCGGCTTGATCCGGACGTTTCGGAACCGTACCGCGCCCCCCTGTGATTGGAACCCGATCGGCCCTGGGTCGCCCTGAAACGTCCCTCGGCCGATCTCGACTCCATTGAGCCGGCTCACCACGATGCGACCTCTCATCTCGATCTCGACCTCATTCCAGCGCCCGGCGGGTCGAACCGCCCGGCGCTGGGCGTCGCCATTGGTCTCACCTTCGTAAGTGGCGTCGATCGCGAAGAGGCCGGCGGGGTCGTCGGGGGTGAGTTGACATTCAAGGCACGACGGCCAAACTTTATGCGGTAGCTTGATCCGCAACAAGACGCCGCTGTTCGAGTCGATCGCGTCGGCGTTGCCACCTTCGGGCAGGTCAAACTTCCAGTCGAACCGCAAGCGAAAGTCGCCATAGCTCGCCTTCGTGACGAGATAGCCGCGAGGTGATCCGGTCAATCGAATCTCGCCGTCGACGAACGAGACCGAATCATCAACGAGCTTGATCCGGTCGAAAACGGCCTGCGGATCGTCGGCCAGCAAGGAGATGAATCCCTCGTCTCCCTCCCCCATCGCGAGGAATCCGACCAGGCCGAGCAGTAGGCTGGCGAGCATGAAACGTCCTCACACAAGACTCGATAACGCGGCCCTGGGCATCGTAGCGGGGAATGGGAGTGAGGTCCATGAGCGAGTCATCATCCAGCCTCCCCCCTGAGCGTCGGTCGGCACTCGCCGACAAGGGCCAACGGCTCTACGCGAAAGACTGCGGGGCAGACGGGAGCGGCCTCTGTGCGGAGGGGTTCGCGGCACACATGGTCAGGCTCGGCCACTTTGAGGTCGTTCACGAGTATCTGATATTCCTCGAAATCGAGTTGGCTCGGCTCGCAGTGACTGACCCGGATCGGGGCTCGAAAACGGCGGATCTCATCCATCGAATTCGGCGAAAGTTGATCGACGCGACGGTCTGATCGAGACCGTGATTTCCAATCCATCGACGCATCCTTCACCTTGCTCAAGCACGGTCGTACCGTTACCCTGAACGTGTTGCGAATTTTGCAAGAAGGGGAGCGTTGCGCATGGCCGACGGTGACGAACCTATCCGCCCTCGTCCGCCGGTCCCCACCAAGCCCGGCCAGCCCCTGCCCCGACTCTGGAAGACCGAGCCCGATCCAGAGCCCGAAGACGACAAGCCCGCGACCGACCGACGCTCCCGTACGGCCCGAGAGAAGGCCGAGAAGGCGGAGGCCGAGAAGCCCAAGGCTAAATCGAAGGCAAAGGCGAAGCGCGAGCCCGAGCGAAAGGCGTCGAAAGGTGCCGGCCCCTCCAAGGGCAAAGGGGTGCTCCTCGAAGAGACGCCCGAGTTGGACACCTATGAGAGTCGGCAGCGTGTCCGGCTCCTCGTCGGCGGTCTGATCGCGGCCGTGGCGTTGCTCACGGGCTTTTATCTCCTCCGGTCGCTCAATGGTCCGTCGATCTCCGACGAAGAGATCGTTGACCTCGGCCCCGTCGCCCCTGACTCGATCGCCGTCGCCGCGCATCTGACCCCGGACAAGCTAGAGCAAGAGGCCAGGGTCCTTCTCGACAACGCGCGGACGCTCGCGAAGAACGGCAAGATCAAGGAATCGACCGTGATCTTGCAGCGGATCGGCACGTCCTATCCGAAGTCTGCGACGGCCGCCCTGGCCAAGGCGGCCCTTGACCGCCCAGCACGGAACCTGCCGCTCTTCCTCGACGAAGAGGTGATTGTCGCCACCACGACCGCCCCGAAGGCCAAGACGGCCCCGACCATTGTCAACGCGGTCGACCCCAACGCGACCATCGTCGCGCCCGGTTCGGCGGGCAACGCTACGGTCCACCTCAATCCGAACCCGGCCGAAGCGCCTCGGGCTTCGTCTGAGTCCGTCGCGGGTAAGGCGGCCGTCGCCGCGAGGCCACTGCCGGCAGGCTTCCGGATGGAGGCCGAATCGGGCGTGCATGGCTCGGGCTGGCCCTACCAGATCGTGAGCGATCGCGACGGCGCGGTGATGGTGCTCGTCCCCGCCGGCACCTTCACGCAAGGCCGAGACGAAGGCAGCCCCGACGAAGCTCCCGCGCACAAGGTCAAGCTCGGGGCCTTCTATGTCGACCAGCATGAGGTAACGATCCGTCAGTATGATCTCTACCTCAAGGAGACCGGCCGTCGCCGCGGGCCGCCTCGCAAAGAGGCATCGGCCCCGGCGACGCGAGGCGAGGAAGACCCCGTCACGCACGTCACCTCGCTCGATGCGAAGGCGTATTGCGAGTGGGCTGGGAAACGGTTGCCGACCGAGGCCCAGTGGGAGGCCGCCGCACGATCGACCGACGGCCGCCTCTTCCCCTGGGGCGGGTCGGAGCCGGTCTGGAGCCGTCCGCGTCTGCCCAGGCAGATCGACCCCATCGGCTCCTATCCGCTCGACCAATCCCCCTATGGCGGCCTCGACTTCGCCGGCAACGCCTGGGAGTGGACTCAGGACTGGTTCGATTCCAAATATTATCAACAACTTAAGGGAGTGGTCACCGAGAACCCCACCGGCCCCGCCTCCAGCCGCGCCCGCCCTGCGATGGTGGTGGTCAAGGGCGGCTCGAAGAACTGGACCATCCCCTGGCGAGAGGGGTTGAAGGTCGATGCCAAGCTACCCTATGTCGGCTTCCGGGGCGTCCTTCCGCTCGAACAGACGGCCGATGGCGTGATCGCTCCGCCTCCTGCGAACGGCCAGCCCAAGGCTCCTACCCCCGCGTCGAACGGCATTGTTCCGTTCTGACTGAAGCGGGATCGACGACGAAGACCCTCAACTCCCCGATTCGTCGCGGGAAGTCGAGGGCCTTTGGTCGGCAAATCTTGTCGCTTACTTCTTCGGCGGCTTGGTCGCAGCCTTCGAGGCAGCGGCCTTCGCGCTCTTGGAGGCCGTATCCTTGGCGGACTTGGCGTCCTTCAACTTGTCCTTCTTGACCTTATCCTTCGGAGCCTTGTCGCCCATTGCGGCACCCTCTCTCGTCTGATGGTTGAACGGCCTTGAAGGGAGACACTGACGGGCAACGCCACGGCTTCAACGCCGGTGCGTGCCGACATCGTCGAATATGCGCGCGAAGTCGGCCCGTGACAAGTCGGTAATCGCCATCAGACTCGCGAAGTCGTCAAGCCGAAGGGAAATCGACCGGTTTGGCCGGCCGCGATCGGCAAAGGCGACCGCCACGCGACCAGATCGAGAAGACCTCGTCACGCGGCGGTTTCCAGCCAACCATCTCGATCAGAACGGCTCATAGCAGGAGCGTTCCGCGGAGGTGCAGTCGTCTCGACTGACCATCTCATCGTCAGGGCCGTAGCCCTTCATGGTCTTGACGCACCAGTAAATGGTGTTGTCATAGTCGTCGTGCGAAGAGCTCGAGACTTCGCCATTGTAGACGAACATCCCCTTGTTCCGCAGGTGGCGACAGGGAATTGACGGCGTCGACTCGACGGCCTCCGACTCGGGCGGGGTCGTCGAGATGGGCAGGTCGACCGGCTGGTCGTCGGACATGGTCGTCAGACCTCCTCCCAGTAGCGGTTGCCGACGGCGGCGAGCAGCGCCCGCTTGACGACGGTCTTCGTGAGCGCGACCTTGTAGACGTTGCCAGAGAGCGGCTTGACCCCATTGATCGCGTTGGCGGCGACGGCTTCGGCCGTTTCGAGCGTCACGGGCTTGCCGAACATCGCCTTCTCCGCCTCCACAGCCCGATACGGGATCGGCGCGACGCCGCCGATCACGATCGACGCCTGGCTCACGGATGCACCGTCGAACCTGAGGCTGACCGAGGCAAGCACCAGCGGCCAGTCGTGCGACTGCTTCTGGCGGGCTTCGTAGGTCGCGTTCTTGCCTTGGGGTGCCGGCAGAGTGATCTTGGTCAGAACCTCGTCTGCCCCGATCGTCAACTCCCGATCGCTGTCTCTCTTGGGGATCTGATAGAGAGACGAAACCATGACCGTCCGCTCGCCTTTGGGACCGAGGATCGTGGCACTCGCCCCGAGTGCGATCAGCGGCACGGCAAGGCTCGACGGTGCGACGAAGAGGGCGTCGCCGTCGGTGTGGAAGATCGAGGCGTAGCGGTTATCCCCTTCACGGAGCAGGTTCTTGCCGTCCTTGACAGACAAGAGGCCGAATCCGCTGCGATAGTACCAGCAACGGGGGCGCTGGAGGAGATTGCCGGCGATCGTCGCCATGTTCTTGATCTGCGGCGTACCGACCTCAGAAGCCGCTTGCCAGAGTGCGGGCAGTTCCTCTCGCAACGCCTTGGACGCGAGCAGGTCGGCAAGAGTGGTGCCGGCCAGGATCGTCCAGGTGGGGACGCCACCGGGGGACGTCTCCTTCTGCACGACCGATTGGGGATTGAAATCGACAACTCGCTTGGGAGTCGTCACATAGTCTTTCATCCGGCTGAGCAGGTCGGTTCCCCCGGCCAGGATCGCGCCGTCAACTCCGCCAAGTGCCTTCACGGCGATATCGGCGGATGCGGTTGAGACGTATTCAAAAGCCTTCATGGATCAGGCCTTCCCTTCTTTGGATGCCAGCGCGTCGAGGACGTTTTTCGGGGACATCGGCCAGTGCGGGACGCGGACGCCGATCGCGTTTGACACGGCGTTGCCGATCGCGGCGGCGGTCGAGACCGTCGGCGGCTCGCCGACGCCGATCACGCCTCGGGCCTTCATCGCCGGGGTTTCATAGGCCCTGACGACGATCTCGGGAATGTCCGAAGCGCCGGCGAGCTTGTAGAGTTCCATGTCGGGGTTGAGCATGATGCCCACGGTCGGGTCCATCACGCGTTCCTCGAACAGGCCGTAATTCAGGCCGCCGATCACGCCGCCATAGACCTGGGTCTCCCAGGTCATCTTGTCGATAATCAGGCCGGTATCCTGGATCGCCACGATCTTCTTGACCCGGACAACGCCGGTCTCGATGTCGACCGACACCTCGGCGAACTGGCAACCGCCGACGCCGCCGTGCTGAGACGCGAGGCCGGGCGACGATTTGCCGGTCACCTGGATCGACTGCTGACCGAGCTTGCGGCAGGCGTCTTTCCACGGCAGCTTCGGCTCGCCCTTGACGCACACCTGGCCGTCAGCCAGCGTGAGGTCTTCGGGTTTGGCGTTGAGGCCGGGGGCGACCTTGACGAAGAGTTCGTCGCGGGCCAGGATCGCGGCGTTGAACGCCGGGGGACTCATCGCTGGGGTCGTCGTCGAGCCGCCCGAGGGCTGGCCCGGCGGGAAGGTGCTGTTGCCAATGTTCGAGGTGATGTCAGTCACGTTCAGGCCGAGAACTTCGGCGGCGATGATCGCGAAGATCGTCCGCGCCCCGGTGCCGATGTCCTGAGTTGCCGACTTCATCTCGACCGAGCCGTCAGGGTTAATCGTGCAGGCGACTTGATTCGTCGCCGGGCCGCCGCCTCCCCACTGGTGCAGCGCCATGCCGAGGCCGCGACGAATCGGGCCGTCACCGTTCTTGCCGCGCGGCTTCCACTTGGCCTTCCAGCCGATCAGGTCGGCCCCCATCGCAACCTCGTCGAGATACATGGGGGTCCGGTCGACCGTCGGCTTCGAGAAGCCGTCCTCGACCATGTCACGCTCTTTGAGGTTCTTGAGCCGGAATTCGAGCGGGTCGATCCCCAGCTTATCGGCCAGGTCGTCCATCGCCGCTTCCATGACGATGCAACCCTGGGGATGGCCCGGGGCACGCATGGCACGGGCGTTGCCGCCATTGACGAAGATGTCGGTATGCGTCCGCGACGAGTTCGGCACCGCGTAGACGTAAGGCAGGGGGAAGTTCGACCCTGAACCCGCGCCGCCGGTCCCGCTCGTCTCGGCGATCAGGCTGACGAGCTTGCCGTCTTTGCTCGCGCCGAGCTTGACGTGGGCGATCGCGCTTGGTCGGTTGCCGGCCCCGAGATGCTCATGGGCGCGGTCGAGGAACATCTTGACCGGCCTGCCGCCTGCCTTCTTCGAGAGGTGCGCGGCGGTGATACCCCAGATATCGGCCCCGAATTTTGAGCCGAAGCCGCCGCCCATCACCTCGGTATGGACCGTGACGTTGGTCGTCGGGATGCCGAACGCGCCGGCGAGGTCTCCCGCCGTGACGCCGACAGCCTGCGTGCTGGCCCAGGCCTCGATCTTGTCTTCGCCGACGAATCGGACAGTCAGACCGTGCGGTTCAAGGCAGACGTGGGTAATGACCGGGGCCATGTAGTTGGCCTCGATCGAGACCACACCGGGCGCGCCAAGAGCCTTCTCGGGGTCTCCGTTGGTCTGCGAGCGAGCCTTCTTCTGGTTATTGACGATGCCCGTGCCCTTGAACACCGACGCGGCACCGGGCGCGACGGCCTGCGCTTCGGTGACAACGTGGGGCAAGACCTCGTACTCGACCTTGATCGCAAGAACAGCGTCCCACGCCTGTTCCTCCGTCTCAGCGGCAACGGCCGCGATGTCGTCGCCCTGGAACCGGAGCGTGCTGCCCGGCTTGATCGCGCCGACGATCATCACGGCCTTCACACCGGGCATCCTCTCCGCCGGGGCGAGGTCGATCGACTTGATCTTGGCGTGGGCGTGGGGGCTATAGAGCATCGCCCCGAAGAGCATCCCCTCAGGGTGCATGTCGGAGGGATATTTGGCCTTGCCGGTCGCCTTGACGAGGCCGTCGAGGCGGGTGATTCGCGTGCCAATCAGTCTGGGATTCTCGGGCCATACGCTCGGCATGGGTCAGGCTCCCTTCATCGTTTTGGCCGCGGCCAGGGCCGCCTGGAGCACGCCGACATAGGTACCGCATCGGCAGATATTGCCATCGACGCCCTTGCGGACTTCGTCGATCGTCGGGTTCGGATTGTGGTCGAGCATCACCTTGCATGCGGTGACGAAGCCGGGGGTGCAATAGCCGCACATCAGGCCGTCGTTCTGGACGAAGGCATGCGGCACGCTGTTCACGCCGGAGTCGAAGCTCTCGACCGTCTCGACCTTCTTGCCGCCGCACGAGATCGCCAGCGTCGTGCAGGAATAGACCAGATCGCCGTCGAGGATCACGGTGCAAGCGCCGCAGCTCGCACGGTCGCAGACCCGCTTGGGGCCAGTGACGTCAAGCCGGTTGCGGAGAGTATCGAGCAAGGTACAACGCGGCTCGATCTCGCAGGTGCGGTCGACGCCGTTGACCTTCAGTTTGAGCGTGGTCGTGTCTGAGACGATCTTGAATTCCGGCTCGGCAGCCTTCGCTTCGTCGAGTGATGCGATAGCCGGCCCGGTGATCACGGCGGTCGCCGCCGCGAAACCCGAGCCCCTCAAGAAGTCGCGACGACTCGCGCCCTGCTTGGTTTTCTGTTCCAGGTCTGCCATCAGGGGTCCTCCCGAATTGCCACTCTGCGGACGCAAAATTCGGCCCGAACGGATCTGGCGGATCGACCTGCCGGCCGGCAACCAGTGAATTTCGCACGCGGCTCAAGGTTTCGCAAGCCCTCACAAGCAACAGACGCCAAAAACACAGTGAATCACGCTCGGGGCTCCACCCGTAATCGTGCCGGAAGAATTCTCTTCGGATATCGGCATGAGGGATGCACGCTGAGTGCTAAGATCGGGGCCGCGTTTCGCCGCTCCCCACTCAGCGATTGAGGTGACACTTATGAGACGACGCACAACTATCGCCCTGGCCGCATCGCTCACATTGTTCTCGCTCAGCTCTGCAACGCTCGCTTTCCCGGGTGGCCGGGGCGGTGGCGGGGGGCACGTCGGTGGCGGAGGTGGCGGAGGTGGCGGAGGTGGCGGAGGTGGAGGCGGTGGAGGCGGTGGAGGCGGTGGCGCAAGGATGGGCGGAGGCGGTGGCGGAGGTGGCGGCGGAGGCTACCGCGCTCCCGCGATGGGTGGAGGTGGTGGCGGAGGCTACCGCGCTCCCGCACAGGCCTATCGACCTCCTGCCAACGTTGGGGGCTATCATCCCGCGACCGGGCTCGCGGGCGGCGGATATCGTCCCCCGATGAATGCTTCGCCGATCAACCGGCCCGCGTTCAATCCGGCAACCGTCAATCGGACGAACGTCACCAACGTCAACCGATATACGACCAACAACGTGGTTAATAACACCGGTTACAACCGCGCCGCTTATCCGTATCGCTCGAACTTCGTCAACGGTACCTGGCCGGGCCATTATGGCGGCTGGAACCGTAACGGTTACGGCGGACAGGGCTTTGGCGGCCTCGGATATGGCGGTTACGGCGGGAATGGATACGGCGGATATGGCGGTTACGGCGGAAATGGATACGGCGGATATGGCGGTTACGGCGGCGGTGGGCTGGGGCTGCTGACGGGTCTCGGACTGGGCAGCCTTGGCGGTCTTGGCCTCGCGGGCCTCGGCGGCGGCGGCTGGGGCTATGGCGGCTACGGCAATGGTTACGGTGGGTACGGTAACGGCTATGGCGGATACGGCAATAACTACGGCGGATACGGTGGCGGCTACGGCAACGGGCTCGGGCTGAGCAGTTACACCGGCTGGGGATTTAACCCGTATTCCTATGGCTGGGGCTACTCGAACTACACCAACCCGTTCTACGGAGCAGGCGGATTGGGTCTCGTGAATCAAGGCCTGCCGATCACGACGACGGCCTACAACTACAGCCTGCCGATCGACGTCGCGGCCACCCCTCCCGCAGAGACGATTCTCGCGCCCGCGATGGACGACTTCGAAAACGCCCGGGCCGCGTTCAAGGCCAACGACTATTCCCAGGCCCTCACATTGATCGACCAGACGATCAAGGTCACGCCGAACGACGCCAATGCCCACGAGTTCCGGGGCATCACCCTCTTCGCCCTCGGTCAGTATAAGGACGCATCGACGGCTCTCTATCCCGTCCTCTCGGCTAGCCCCGGTTGGGATTGGACGACGCTGATCGGCATCTATCCCGATGTCGACACCTATACCAATCAGCTCCGAGCGCTCGAGGCCTTCCGCAACCAGAACCCCAGCGACCCGTCCGCGCGGTTCGTCCTTGCCTATCTCTACACGGGCCAGGGTTCGGCCGAGGCCGCCGGCCGCGAATATGGCGAACTCGCCAAGCTCCTGCCGAACGACCAGCTCGTCAAGCGGATGGCCCGGGTCATCACTGAGGAGCCGACGAACGCGAATGCCGCATCGAACGCCCCTGCGACCCCGGTCAACCCGAACACCCCGCTCGACACCCCTCCCGCCGACCCGACCCCGGCCGCCACGTCCGCGCCAGCATCCACCGTCCCGCCGGCCCAGATCGACGGGACGTGGAAAGCAAGCCCGAACACCGACACGGCGATCACGCTGACCCATAACCCTGACGGCACGTTCGTCTGGGACGTGGTCAACAAGGGCCAGTCGAAGCCGATCAAGGGGAAGTCGATCTACAAGAACGACATCCTCGCCCTCGCCCAGACCGACGGGCCTCCACTGGCGGGGAAGATCACATGGTCGGGGACGGATAAATTCAACTTCAGGCTCGTCGGCAACGGTCCCGAAGATCCCGGCCTGAACTTCACCAAGTGACGGCCCGAATCTTGCGAAATCCGGCGTCAAGTCCCTCGGCCCGACCACCTGCGTCGGGCCGAGGTCTTCGACTTTCAGGGCACTGACGATTCAACAGTAAGGAACATCCTCATGACTAAGCCAAGATCCGCGCTCCTCGCGCTTGCGGTCCTCACCTCGCCTTGCTTCGCGCAAGAGGCCCCGAAGCCCGCGGCCTTATCGCCCGCCGAGCAGGCCACTTCCAAAGAGTTGCTCGGCCTGGTCGGAGAGTTCGTCAAGGCGTTCGATGCCGGCGACGCTGCAACCATCGCCGCGACGTTCACCAAAGATGCCCAGGTCTCTGACGACCGAGGCTCAACCCACGGCCGAGACGCGATCCAGGCCCGGTTCGCCCGCTATTTCGCGACGAACCCGAAGTCAAAGATCGAGATCAAAGTCGACTCGCTCCGCGTCCTCAGCCCTGACGTGATCGTCGAGAACGGTCACTCGATCATCAAGACGGCTGAGGGTCATGCGCTGCCGGAGACGACGAAATACAGCGTCGTCTACGTCCGCCAGGACGGCAAATGGCTCCAGTCGAGCCTGCGAGATGAGCCCGCCGACGAACTTACGATCCCCGACCGTCTCAAAGCCCTCGAATGGCTGGTCGGAGACTGGGTGACCGAGAGCGCGAACGCCGTCGTCGCGACCTCAGTCAAGTGGTCTGACGACCGCCATTATCTGCTCCGTGACTTCACCATCACCGTCGAGGGCGAGCCCGCCATCAAAGGTACCCAGCGCATCGGCTGGGACGCCTCACGCAAGCAGATTCGCTCCTGGCTCTTCGACTCACGGGGAGGCTTCGGCGAGGGCTACTGGACCCGCACCGGGGAGCAATGGATGATCAAGGCGCACGGAGTTGGCAACGACGGCTCGACCGCATCCGCCACCCAACTCCTCAGTCGCATGGGTCGAGACCATATCCGCTGGTCGTCTTTCGACCGGACCCAGGGCAGCGAGTCAGCCCCTGACCTCGAAGAGATCACCCTCGTCCGCAAGCCGCCGGCACCCGGCTCGAAGTGATCCGAACCGGGGGGAGGGTGTCCTCCAGGGCACCCTTCCTACGAGACTGGCAGATCTGACCGATACGACCACTCGTTCCAAGAGCCGTCATAGTTGGCCAGCCGGGTGAATCCGAGCCGTGCCAGGTTGAAGAGAACGACCGTCGCGGCGACACCGCCATTGCAATAGGCGATGACAGGGCGATCGGGCGTGATCGATCGTTCGGCCAACTCGCGGCGAACCTCTTCAACCGGCCGAAAGCCGCCCCCTTCGGCGAAGAAGAGTTCGCGAGGCAGATGGATCGCGCCGGGGATATGACCCCCGCGCGGGCCTCGTCGGCGTGTCCCGTTAAACTGGCCGGCGTCGCGAGCGTCGATCAGGATCAGGCCGGTCTCATCTCTCCGCGCCATCACCTGTTCGGCCGTCGCCCGCCAATCGGGGCACACTTTGGGGGTGAAGGTCGCAGGCGGATGCTGGGGCGGTTCGGTCGAGATCGGGCCGTCCTCTTCCATCCACCGGTTCCAACCGCCGTCGAGCACGCTCACGTTGTCGTGACCGTAATATCTGAGCGCCCACCAGAGCCTCGTGGCAAACTGGCCACCCTGATGGTCGACCGCGATGACGTGCGTGTCGTCGCCGACCCCTCGCTCTGACATCGCCGCCGCAAACCGCGCAGCGTCGGCGATCTGTGCGGGGATCGGGTCGTCAAGGTTGACGATATCGACCGTCCAATCGATAGAGACCGCCCCGGGGATATGGCCCGCGTGGTACTCCTCGGGAGCCCCGCGATAGGTTGCGACCTCGACGCCCGGCCCGTCAGGCTTGGTCGAGACGTAGCCCCGGATATCGACGACCCTAACGGCCGGGTCGTCCAGGTGATCTTCGAGCCATTCCGTCGTAACGATCGGTTCAGGGGGCATCGGTCCGGTCCTGGTGGGTTTCCGCGCGAGGGTCGAACGTTTAGGATAGCGTCCCGCTCCCGGATTCCCAACCATCCCGAGACCCGACTCCGATGAAGGCGATTCGCTTCGAGCAGTTCGGCGAGCCCGACCAGGTCCTCAAGGTCGTTGATGTCCCCGACCCCGTGCCGGGCCAGGGCGAGGTCTTGATCCGGATGCTCGCGACGCCGATCAACCCGTCAGACCTCCTCGTCGTCAGAGGCCGTTACGGCGTCCTACCGAAGCTGCCCGCCACGCCGGGCTTCGAGGGCGTCGGCATCGTTGAAGGGGCCGGATCGGGGCTGTATGGCAAGCTACTCATCGGCAAGCGGGTCGCCGTGCTCAATGGCGCGGGGGGAAATTGGGCGGAGAAGGTCGTCATCCCGGCGATCCGTGCGATCCCCGCTCCGTCCGACATCTCCGACGAACAGGTCGCGTCGTTCTTCGTCAACCCGGCGACCGCGATCGCGATGACTCGGCACGTCCTCAACGTGCCTCGGGGGGCCTGGCTGCTCCAGTCGGCGGCGGGCTCGACGCTCGGCAAGATGATTATCAAGCTCGGCAAGCGCGAAGGATTCAAGACGCTGAACGTCGTCCGCCGTCGCGAGGCGATCGACGAGCTGAAGGCCCTCGGCGGCGACGCGGTGATCTCGTCGTCCGAAGGCCCGATCGACGCCCAGGTCCGCTCGATCGTCGGCGAAGAGGGCGTGAAGTACGCGATCGACCCCGTCGGCGGTGAGACCGGCTCGCAGGTCTTCAAGGCGCTCGGTGACGACTCGCACATGCTCGTCTACGGCCTGCTCTCCGATCAAAACATCCAGTTCGACCCCCGCGCAATGATCTCCGGCAAGCGTGTGATCGAGGGGTTCTGGCTGGGCCACTGGATGGTCTCGCGGAGCAAGGTGAAGTCGCTGTTGCTCTTCCGCGAAATCTTCCGCCTCATCCGCGACGGCACCCTCGCCAGCGATCGCGGGCAGACGATGCCGATCGAAGCCATCACCGACGCCGTCAGGGCCGCCGAAGTTGTCGGACGACAGGGCAAGGTGCTGCTGACGTTCGGCAAATAGTCGATCAGGCTCACCTCGGCGCAAAGCCGCGAGGGGCCTCGACGAGTTCGTGTCGCTTGACGTAATCATCGTCAAGCGAATGATATCGGTCGATCGCCTTGTTCTTTCGTCGGAGATGGACGAGATAGCCTTCCGGCCCATCGACCAGGCTGGTGTCGGTCGGATCGGCGATCGACCGACGTCTCATCTTGAGGACTTTGACGAATTCCTCAACGAACGTCACGAGTGATCGCCGGATCTCCTCAATCTCGGGGTTAGCGTCGATGACCCCTTTCGTGTCGGACAACAGCCGGTCGGATTCCAGAATCAACTCTTCGAGCCTCTTTCTCGCCGTCGCATCTCGGCCACCTGTCTTATCCAACCGATCCGAGACCGCAAGAGACTCATCGCTGATTGCGTCGAACCGATCCAGACGAGGATTGATCCAGGTCACGAGGGCGTTGTATGAGTCGGCAGCCTCCATCATCTGACGGTTGATGGCCGTGACCTCGGGCGAGCGTCTGATCTCCGAACCAACCCAGAGGCCGACCCCGAGCAGTCCCGCGATAAGCGGCACCGCCAGGATGCACTGCCTGCGCAGGCCTTGGGTCGGATGCGATACCGGCCAGGGTCGGCACATGAGTAGACCGGACACGAAGCCCACCACAAGGCCGCCGAGGTGTGCGGCATTGTCGATCCGGGGCGAGAGGAAACCGGGCACGAGGTTGTAGGCCACGAACAACAGGGTGCTTGTCCTGAGCGGCTTGAGGGCCGTCATCGGGATCGCAGACCGGCGGAGCATGAGGAAGGCGAGCAACGCACCGATCACCCCGAAGATCGCTCCCGATGCGCCAACGCCCACGACCAGGGGATGCCACAAGGCACTCGCGATCGACCCGCCGACGCCCGCGAGCAGGTAGAGGATCGCAAATCCCACACTGCCATAAACTCGCTCAACCAGCGGCCCGGCCAGGCTCAGGCAGACCATATTCAAGAGCAAGTGAACGAAACCGACGTGGAGGAAGACACAAGTGAGCAACCGCCAATAGTTACCGTCGACCGCGACCATGACGCCCGAGTTGCCTCCCCAGTCGAGGAGCTGATCGACCGTCGGCTCCATCGGCGAGACGCCCGAAATCACCATCAACGCGAACGTGGCGACGCACGCGAAGATCAACAGCGGCGCGACCACGACCCGAGGGGCCGTCCTCCGGGCGACGTCTCTGATCGAATAGGCCGGCGGGTCGAGCAGCCGGACTTCCTTGGCGTAAGGGACGACCGACCCGATCGACCAGCGGGCCTTTTCGAGCGACGAAGCTGCGACCAGGCTGTCAGGATCGTCGCCCCGCGCTCCCCGTCCCAGCACCGAGAGCACACCCGCCAGCGCCGCCAGGGTGGGACGTTTGATGCGACGGAGTGACATCTCCTCGCCCGCTCCCAGCCCGAGTCGAGGCGAGATCCGGCCCTTCAACTCAACGATCATCGGCAGGTCGGCATAGTCGCGAGAGCGCGAATCGCGTCTTGAGGCGTCATCGTGGTCGAACCAGCAGAGCCGCCGGGTCGTGAGGGCACAACCACCCTCAGCGGCCGCGCCCAGGGTCGGGTCGTAGACTGCCAGGATTAACTCGTCGGCGTCGAGCCCGAGGTAAGTCTGCACGGCTGCCGTCGCGACCCGCTCAGGGATGTTGGGGGCGACATGAAACCCTTCCCGTCCTCGGAGCGTCTCGGACACCGCGAGAACGAAGATGTTCCACGAGAGTCCGCCCTGCCGCCCTCGGTCGTCGATATCCACGCCCCGTCCTTTCGCGCACTGCCGCCTTGCAGGGTATCGACGACATTGTAAGCAAGGGGGACGTCCGATTGGGCGAAGATTTTGGCCCAACATCGACGGACTTCGCCGAGATCTTCATGTTCACGCAAGGAACGCGCCCGACGGCCCCATTGCGAGCAATTTCCAGCCTAAGTCCAGAGATATCTGACCGAAAATAAGAAAACTAAAGAGTGACCCTGAAAAGACTTCCGTCGATGTTTTGAGAATTAATTCGCCCTTGCGAGCTGGTGTCGCTACAATTCTAATAGTCGTGACGAGTCGCCTAATGTCGAAAACGGTATGGGCTCGATCGTTACGATTCTTTCGTCGCTGCGATCTCCGGCGTGATCCCGCGTTGAGGGCTGAAGGTGGTTTCCAACGGAGACCTCCATTCCCTTCGTAAGGATCGCCCAAAAGAGATGCGGCGACGTCTCGTTTTTTGGAAGGTCAGGGCCGCTCTTGGGTCTGGTTCCTCAATGGTATCAGACCAGTAGCCCTTTCGGATGCAAGTTGAATTCTATTTATCAAGCCCCGTCGCCGCAGTTGCGGCTTGCCGGAACAGAACACCGGCAGCATGATCGCTGTCCGACGGGCGAGGACGTCTGTAACAATGAGCATGTCTGAATCAACTGCCGCTCAAGACTGGCGAGCCATTGCCTGCCTGGCCCCGACCGGCGAGCGTCTTCTCTGTTACGGCGGCAGCTCCGCCCAGGTCCGTGCCGCTTACGCCGGTGCCTGGGGCGAAGTGATCCGCGACGAAGATCGCCCGACCGTGAAGGCGATCTCGCTCCAGCGCTGGGCGGGCCTCGCCTGGGCCGGTCAGTGGGAACACCAGACTTACCTCGCAGTGCCCGCCACTCGCGGCGGCAAGAGCACCCCGCCCGAGGCGACGCCCGAAGTCGTCTCAACCAGTTGAACTTCGGACTGCGACCTCTGACGCCTCTTGCACCCCCGGACCCCTCCGGGGGTTCTTTTTTGTCTTCGACATCTCCACGGTTCAAAAACCGGGGCTACCCCATCCAACAATGGGCAAACGACGCCTTGTTTCCGCCGGCAAACTCGACCAAGATGGCAGCGACTTACATATCTTCAACCTTTGGAAGACACCTGCCATGACCGCCCTCTGGAGCGTTGCACTCGCACTCGTCCTCACCCCTCCCCTGGCTGACTTGCCCGTTGACGCCACCAAGCTCGCCGTGAAGCTGACCACCGAGGGGGCTGCGAACTTCGATCGCAAAGATTCGAAGACGCTCGCCGAGTCATATAACCGCCGTCACAAGGGGTTTTGAAACGGATCGGCCTCGGTCCGGCTCGGCCACACGCCCAGATCAGGAAACGCTTCGCCGATCCGTCGTGCGAGGTCTTCGACGCCCAGCCGTTCCGTCGCGTGGTGGCCGGCGACGATCAGGCCGATCCCCATCGCCTCGGCTTCAAGTCCGCGATGGAACCGCGCCTCGCCGGTGAGCAAGGCGTCGGCCCCTGCGCTCGCCGCGTCGGGCAGAAAGTCGTCGCCCGCGCCGCAGACGATGGCCAAGGAGCGGACCCGTCGATCGGGATCGCCGACAAACTGCACCGACCGCGTCCCGAGCACTTCGCCCACCCTCCGGGCCAGCGATTCAAGCCGTTCGTTCGTTGCCAGCCGTCCGACTCGTCCCGATCCCGGCTCGCCCGGAGGACCGTCAAGCATCGGATAGACGACGGTCGCGGGCTCTTCATACGGATGCGCCGCATGGATCGCCGCGAGCACCCCCGCGAGGAGCGAATGAGGGCAGACGACCTCGACCCGGCACTCCCGCACCGTCTCACGACGGCCCGCCTCGCCGACGGCTGGATGAGTCTCCTCAGTACCGAAAAAAGTACCGTGACCGTCCGACGTGAACGAGCATTGCTCATAAGCCCCGATCCGACCTGCACCGGCCGCGAAGGCCGCCTCGATCACGGCCTCTCGCTGCTCCCTCGGCACGAAAACGACCACATTGTCTCGCTTGACCGCCGCACCAGGCCTCAGACTTCGCACGTCGATCAATCCAAGCCGCGCAGCGAGGCCGTCGTTGATCCCGCCCAATGTGTTATCGAACGCGGTGTGCGGGCTGAGGATCGCGACGTTGCCTCGGGCCAACCGCCACAGATGGCCGGTCTCCGCCAGGTCGGCACGGATCGCCTTGACCGCCTTGAACAGCACGGGATGATGACTGACGATCGCGCCGGCCCCTTCTCGCAAGGCTTCTCGGGCCGTCGTGGGTGTGACGGTGAGACAGGTCATCACCTTTTCAATAACTGAATCCGGGTCGCCCCAGAGCAGCCCGACGTTATCCCAAGGCTCCGCAATCGCCTTCGGGGCGAAACCTTCGAGCCAGTCGGCGAGTTGGGCGACGGTCAACATAAATCGTCCCTGTGTTCAGAACCGTGGTCTGGAGACTTATTTTACGGATTCAGATATTCAAGCAAATTTTGAGAGAACTGAAGACTCAGCCGCAACGCATTATCACACAACAACGTCTCATCGATTTGCCCCACCCGGCGGACACCTCGGACCGAGTTGGTCAGATAGACGGCCCGCGCTCGAGTCAACTCCTCGACCCGGACAGGCCGTTCCTCGATACGGTATCCCAGGCTCGCCGCGAAATCGAGCGCGACTCGCCTCATGATTCCGGGGACGATCGGGCCTTCAAGGGCGGGGGTCGCGAGCGTGGTTTCGCGTCCCTCAGGGACGAAGAGCACGCTGGTTCGCGACGCTTCCCAGAGTCGGCCCTGACCGTCGGTGAGCAGGCAATCCGCCGCGCCTCGGGCCTCGGCCCAGGCGTGGGCGAGCCGTCTCGACCAGTAATTGAGCGACTTATGGGCTCCCATCTGGTCGTCAGACGCGATGGCGCGGTCATACACGACCACCTTGACCGGCTCCGTCGTCAATATCGGCAACCGGCTTGCGGTCATCCAGACGACCGGAGGCGAGGTGGCCGAGCCGCCGGTCATGGTGATCCTCAGCATCGCGTCGATCCCGACTCCGGCCGCATCGAGCAAGGCGGTCACGGCAACCTGGTCGGGAAGCGCCACCCCGATGGTCGCCAGCCCGAGTTCGTGGGCCGACTTACGGAGCCGGTCGAGATGCCTTTCGAGCAGCGGAGCGCGACCGCCCCAGGTCCGCAAGGTTTCGAACAGGCCGAGGCCGTGCTCGAACACGCGGTCGGTGAGGTCGATCCTGACCTCTCGCTCCGCGACGATCTCCCCGTCGTGCCAGATCATCACGAAGCCTCCGGCCAGGCCCCTTGCCATTCGAGGACTTCTCGCATCCCACGCCCTTTGTCGAGGGTTTCGAGATACTCCGCCTCGGGGTCGGAGTCAGCGACGATCCCACCCCCGACGTGATAGTGAACCTGGTCGCCTTCGACGAACAGCGTCCTGATCGCGATGTTGAAGCCGCTCTGCCCACCCCGGCTGAAATAGCCGATCGCGCCGGTATAGACGCTCCGGCGGTCCGGTTCGAGTTCGTCGATGATCTCCATCGCCCGGATCTTCGGCGCTCCGGTGATCGACCCGCCGGGGAAGAGCGCGCGAACAACGTCGATCGGCCCGGACGTGGCCCGGAGGGTCCCTTCAATCGTCGCGACCAGGTGATGGACCTGGGCGAACGACTCGACCGCCAACGGGTTGACGACCCGAATCGATCCATATTCGCAGACGCGACCCAGATCGTTACGTTCGAGGTCGACGATCATCGTCAACTCCGCGCGGTCCTTGGCGCTGGCCCGTAGCTCATCGCGGAGCCGATCATCATCAGCGAGGGTCTGGCCGCGCGGTCGCGTGCCCTTAATCGGCCGAGTGACGATCCGGCCCTCCCGCGTTTCGAAGAAGAGTTCCGGGCTGGCGCTGATGATCGCGAGGTCTTTCCAGCGGATCAAGGCCGAATAGGGGGCGGGGCTGCGTTCCTTGAGCCTCTGATAGAGCGCCACGGGATCAGGCCGGCCGATCGGGCTGGCGATGTCTCGACAACGGAACCGTTGCGACAGGTTGACCTGAAAGATATCCCCCGCACGAATGTATTCGAGGGCCTTTCGGACCGCCGCGAGATAGTCCTCTTTGCGGAAGTTGCTTTTGGGCGAACGCAACGTGGCCAGGCCGATGACTGGCACCTCGCAGCGGAGCGCGGCGTCCCACTCCTCCCATCGGCGATCGAGCGCCGCCTGACCTTCGCCGAGGAGGTCGAACGCGCGGAACTCGACGAGTCCGGTCGCGTGGTCAACGATTATCGCGGTATCGTAGAGCCCGAACCGGATGTCGGGCATCCGCGACTCCCTGCCCGCCTTGCGCGGCAGGTGTTCGAGCCGGGGCGCGAGGTCGTAGCCGAAATAGCCGATCATCCCGCCGCGAAACGGTGCGTCATCAAGCGCTATGCCCTGGCTGTCGTCGTGGCGACTCAGCCCGAATTCGTCGAGCAGCCCGGCGAGTCGCAAGAGCGGGTCGCCCCGGCCGGTCTCGCTCGGAACTCCGTCGGGCTTGACCCGCCAGGAGTACCGCGTCGCCTCGAAAATCAGTCGAGGGCGAGCCGAGAGGATGCTCCACCGACCGGCCTCGCCAAACCCCGAGCCGCTCTCCAGGAGCGCAGCGCCCGGCCACTGCGAGAGGATCGAGGCCAGTCGCTCGACGGGGATGTCAACCGGGCGGCGGAGTGTCAGGTTGCGGTCAATCGGCACGGACGGCAGGCCTCAAAGAGCATCGGGCTTGGGCCCAACATCGAGTAGCGGAGTCGGCGGAAATGAGTCACGAGAAGTCAATTGACGGTAACATGAAATGTCCAGGAAACAACACCGGGGCCTCACCGGACCCAGGAAATCGATAGGGACATTCGGCCATGATCCGCCAACCGCTGGGTGTTCGCCTCGAAAGCTCGCCGATGCTCCGCGAGGATATCCGTCAGGCCGCCTCACTGGGCGCGAAGGGCGTGGTCCTCGACGCCACGGGCGACCTCCACCCTGACCGCCTTACCGAGACCGGCCGCCGCGAGATCCGCCACCTGCTCCGCTCGGTCGAGATGACCCTGATCGCCATCCACCTCCCGACCCGCAGCCCCTACGACGCCCTCGAAGGGCTCGACGTCCGGGTCAAGAAGGCCGATCGCGCGTTCACGCTCGCCTACGAGTTGGGTACGCGGCTCGTTCTCGTCCGCGCCGGGGCCATCCCCCCCGAGGAGGACGCCGACCGCCGCGCCATCATGAAGACGGCGCTGGCTGACCTCGCTCGCCACGCCGACCACCGGGGCATCCGACTCGCGCTCGAGACAGGTCTGGAAGCCGGCGCGTCGATGCGACTCCTGCTCGAATCGATCGACACCCCCGCTCTCGCCGCCTCGATCGACCCCGCTGCCCTGCTCTCGCACGGCCTTGACCCCGTAGCCGCCGCGCGTGACCTCTCGATCTGGGTCGCCCACGCCTACGCCAACGACGCCGCGACCGGCGTCCGCACCACCCGGATCGCCAACCCGCGCGGCCAGGGATTCCCGTCCGGAGCGCTCGACTGGGAGGAATATCTCGGCGCTCTTGAAGAGATCAACTATCACGGCTTCCTCACCGCCTGGCCCGATTCCGGCGGCCTCGCGACCCAGTTCCCCGCCCTTCGTGAACGGCTCAGGCGGTTCTGAGGGGGGTCCCTCCGCGAGAATCTTCGCCGATTGACGAAACTCAGGTCGCCCCAAACACGATGATGTGTCTGTCGAGCGGCAATGCCCCTGAGTGACACACCCGGCGAGGATCACCGCGATGTCGTTGACCAACACCCTTGCAACGTCGATGTCGATCGAACCCGAAGCCGTCGAGCTCCGGCTGGCCCAGTGGGAGCGGTCGTTCGTCAAGCTCGATCCGTGCGAGCGCTGGATTCTCCGCGAGGCGTGCGTCGGCTCGCTCCGGCTTGAGATCGGCGAGGCGATCGAGACCGCAGCCCAGTCCAACGCGCAGAAGCGTGCGAATTTCGCCTGGGAGGAAGACCGAAAGCTCGCCGTCGCCGAGCTGGCCGATCGACTCTCCAGGCGACCCGCTCTCATCGCGCCTCGGCTGCGATCAACCCGCCACGGTTGCCTCTGGATGGCCGCCTGCTGGACGTCGCTCCGGACGATCTTCCAGACCGAAGCATCGTGGACCGATTCGCACCGCTCAATGGCGCACGACCTCCTCGGCACTCCCTCGCAGTTCCGCGACTCCGACACTCAACTCGACCCCGCCGACCCCTCGAAAACCCTCGGGCTTATCAATCGCGAAATCGAAGTCCTCAGCGTGCTGGCCAACGGTCCGCTCGCTGCGCTGGACTATGACCAGAGGCAAGCAGCCACAAACGGAGTGAGCTTCGAGCAAGCTGGCACGTTGAACGACATCCGCAAGTTTCTCGCCCGCTGTCGACGCCAGGTTGAATGGTGCTGGAACCAGCTCAAGGGGTTCCGCAAGCCAGTCGAAAAGCCGAAAGCTCAGCCTCGCGTCGTCGACAATTCCCGACGAATCGACCCGTTCATCGACGCCGATGAGTCCGAAGAGGAGAGCCCTTTCGCCGCGATGCATAACGCCATCACGGACAACCTCGCTCAGGTCAAAAATTCACCCCTGCTAGCCGCCTTGGCTCCCGTCCCTGCCATCCACCTTCAGGCCAAGAACCGCCACGCCCGACGGGCCGCCAAGGCACACCTCCGACACGCCGGCTAAATCATCGCAAGTCAGCCAAACCCGGCATGGGAAGTGCGAAACATAAACCATCCCTGGCTTTTAGCACCTTCGTATCTATTGAAATTAGACTCTATAGATATCATGAATCTTGCGCAATTTGTTTAACTAAAATTCACAAATATAATTGTTTTTTGCCTTGAATCCTTCTGTTTTCCTGTGCAGGATGACTCGTAGGCAGTCGACTCGATTGCCGCTCATCACGACATCCAGGGAGCAGAGACTATGGCCGACCAGAACAAGCACGCCGCGACCCAACACCACCTCGATGCCGCTGCCCACCACAATGCCGCCACGCACCACCACCTTGAGGCCGCCCACCACCACGAGCACGGGCAGCACGACGAGGCCAAGCAGCACGCCGTCTCGGCCCAAAAGCACAGTGAGCAGGGCCACAAGCACACCACCGAAGCCCACACGCATTCGAGCAAGTAAGTGATGGATTGACCGGGGGGGGACGGTCTCACGGCCGTGCCCTCCTTGACTGATGAGGATCGACGAAACGAAGCCAATTGGTCCTGACGTGTTGAGAACGAAACGAAGCCAATTGCGGGCGAGGCGTGGCCCGACGAAACGAAGCCAATTGGTCACTCCCGCTCCATCCCTCCCGCGAGCGGCAACACGGATTGATCCCTCATTCCCTGCCACGAAGCGGCGAACGGTCCCCAATGCCGTCTGATTCCCCTCTTTGACCTTAGTGAAGCCCCAGGCTACGATAGGTCGCTTGCAGGGTGACGAGGTCGATCGACAACGAAGACGGGGAACCGCGATGACCGAACCGGCCGAACGGTCCTGGGTTCCGCTCGACGCTCGCGAGCGCCGAGTGGCGGGAGTGCTGATCGAGAAAGGGAAGACGACTCCCGAGTATTATCCGATGACCCTCGCTGGGCTCACGGCGGGCTGCAACCAGAAATCCAACCGAGACCCGATCACAAATTACGACCAGGACGACATTGAGGAGATCCTCCAGGGCCTTCGCAAGAAGGGGGCCGTCATCATGGTCGAGGCCGGGGGTCGGGTGCTCCGCTGGAAGCACACCTTCTACGAGTGGCTCAAGGTCAGCAAGGTTGAGTTGGCGATCATGGGCGAGTTGCTCCTTCGAGGCCCCCAGACTGAGGGCGACCTCCGTTCCCGGGCCAGCCGGATGGAGCCCCTGCCCGACCTGCTGACCCTTCAGACCCATCTCGAAGCCCTCGTCTCGCGCGGTCTCGTCGTCTATCTCTCGCCTCCGGGACAGAAGCGGGGCGTGGTCGTCACCCACGGCCTCTATCACCGGCCCGACGACCTCGAACGCGAACGCCAGAAATACGCGAATTCCCAGCCCGTCGACGACGACGAGCCCGTTCGACACGCCCCCCGCGCGGCCGCGCCCGGGCTGGCTGAGGAGGTTGCGAGCTTGCGAACTGAAGTCGAAAGCCTACGCGTGACCGTCGAGGCCCTTTCGGCCCAGGTCCAGTCGCTCAAAGACGCCCTGGGGGCCTGATCCGATGGAGACCGAGCCGCCCCTGGGAACCGTGCCCTACGACGATCCCACGCCCGAGACATCAGCCGTCGAGCCGGAAGTCGCTCCAGTCCAGAGCTTTGCGCCCGGACTGAGGCCGATCTCGCTGATCCCGAACGCCGGTCAGGAGCCGTCAACGAGCCTGACGGATGACGAGGCGCTCGCCGCCTGGGTCGCCGTCACGTCGCTCTGGCATCCCGCGATTCTCGCCCGCTCCGAAGCCCTCCCGCGTGTCCAGAACGTCGACGACGTCGGGACCGCCGAAACTCGTGACCTGGCGTTGCTCGCCGCCGGGGCCTCGGATCGACTCCCCTCAGGCTATCGGACCGGGGCCGAAGATGCCGGCTTGACGCCCGTCGATGGGCAGAGGGACCGACCTGCAACGATCGCCGCGCTGCTCGATCGGGCGGGGATCGCTGACACAGAGAATTCAGCCGAACAGCTCGAACTGGTCCCCGACTTCCTCGCTCTGGGAGCGGCCCGCTGGTGGCTGGTTGACCTGACGATCGGCATGTCCCACGCCGACACCATCGACTACGACGCGCTCACCCGCGAGGCCCTGATCGCCGCGCGATCGTGGGCTGAGGGAGACACCCCTGCCGCCAAGAATCGCCTTCGCGCTGCGTTCGAAGTGCTCACCCAGGCCCGCGAACGGCTCTATCCGGTCGACGCCTATCTGCTCGACATCTGCCTGCTCGACCCGGCGAGCCGTCCCGAAGAGCTCGCCGATTCCCTGGCCTCGCGGACAGCCTTCACACTCCTCGCGCCGGCCCGCGCGATCGAGAACGTCGCCGAGCGCGACCCCGACCGGATCGCGGCCTTGCGGACGGCCATCGACGAGGGCTGGGCCGACATCATCGGCGGAGCCTATGGCGAGGTTGACGAACCGCTCTTGCCGCTGCCCTCGGTCCTCTGGCAGTTCCGCAAGGCGGGAGAGGTCTATCGCGAGCATCTCGAAGGCCGCAATGTCGAGACCCTGGCGCGTCGGCGGTTCGGCCTCTATCCTCAGCTCCCCCAGTTCGCGCGTCGATTCGGGTTCCGGTACGCGCTTCACCTCGGCTTCGACGCCGGCAAGTTCCCGATCCGACCCGAGATGAAACGGCTCTGGGAGTCGCCCGATGGGTCGTCTCTGGAGTCCTTGAACCGCCCCCCGATCGCTGCCGACCGGCCGAGCGAAGGGGTCCGGTTTCCCTGGCGGCTGGCCCGCTCGATGAAAGATGACTTCACCGCCGCGATCCCGGTCATTCACTGGGCCGGTCGGATCGCGGGATGGTTCGGAGACCTTCGCACCGCGCTCCGATACTCGCCGGTGCTGATGCGTCAGACGACCGTCAACGACTTCTTCCACCTCACCGATCGCCCGTTCGACGCCTTCAAGCCGACGGTCGACGACTATGTCACCCCCTATCTCGAACAGGCGATCAAACGAGGCGACTTGACCCCGATCTCGGCCCGCGCCGACCATGCGCGGCTGCGAGCGAGGTTCGACGGCGTCGAGACGATGAGGGCGCTGGCGAAGGCCCTTCAGCAAGAGCCGGAAGGGGCTGAAACCGACCTCTCCGAGATCGAAGCCTCGATCGAAATGGGCCGGCGCGACGAGGCGATTGCCCCGCTCGACCAGGCCGAGGAGCGTTGGTCGCGGGCGCTGGCCCTCGGGATGGTCGGCGCTTCGGAAGAAGGCCGACCGGGATATCTCATCGTCAACCCCGTCGGCGTGGCGCGTCGGGTTTCGGTCTTGCTGCCCGAGGCCGAGGCCGACCTCCGGCCCGAAGGCCCGCTCCGCGCGGCTCAGTTCACCGAGGAGGGAATATGGGCGGTCGTTGATATCGCGGCGTTCGGTTATGCGTGGGTTCCCCGCAAGACCCCGATCGACGCGCCTCTGCCCAAGCTCGATGCCCTGAGCGTCCGCGATCGGACACTCCAAAACGAGTCGATGTCGGTGGTGATCGACTCGACCAGTGGCGGCATCCGAGGTATCAACGGCCCGAACGAGCCGACGGCCCGCCTCGGCCAGCAACTCGTGATCGTCGGCCTTACAGGCCCCGACGGCAAGCCCGCCCTCTCGAAGATGAAGGAATCCAAGTTCGAGGCTGAATACGGCGGCCCCGCCCTGCTCCAGGTGACGACCTCGGGCAGCCTTCACCACCCGCTCGACGACCGGTTGCTCATCGCCTTCACCCAGCGCTATCGGCTCTGGGGCGGCCGGACGACACTTGAAATCGAGACGACGCTTTCGGTGCTCGACACCTCGTGGCACGAGTCGTTGGCAAAGTCTGATCCGTGGTCCAATTACCTCGCCTGCCGATGGGCCTGGCCCGACCCTGAGTCAACGCTTCGCCGCTCCGCCTTCCTCTGTGCCGAGCCAACCGATACCGACCGGCCCGAGACGCCCGACGGCATCGATATCACGTCGCGGAGGCGAAAGACCTCGCTCCTGTTCGGCGGCCTGGCACACCATCGACGGATCAAGCCGAGAATGCTCGACACGATCCTGCTCGCCGGCAGGGAGCAGTCCCGCGTCTTCCGGCTCGGCGTCGCGCTCGACCTCGAACACTCCTGGCACGCCGCTGTCGACAACCTTGCCCCCGCGTTCGTCGTCCCGACCGACGCCGGCCCACCCAAGACCGGCCCGGCGGGCTGGCTGCTCACGGTCGATAACAAGGCCGTCTCCATTGTCTCCGTTTCTTACCTCGACCGCTCCGGCGACGGCCGAGGCTGGGGCCTCTCGATCACCCTCCTTGAAACCTCCGGCCGCGCCACCCGCTGCAAGGTTCGCACCTTCCGCGACCCCACCTGGGCACGTCAGGTTGATTTCAACGATGAAGTCATCGTCGATTTATCGATGGATGGTGATTCGGTCGCGATTGATCTCACACCCAATGAGTTAGCACGCATTGACATCACTCTAAGTTAATACTTATGTAGGCTGGATTATGACCCAGCCTACGAGCGTCACTTGCCGGCCACCCAATCAATCCCCTGGATCAAGAGCTTCCCGAGATTTTTATCCTGCAACGGATCGACCTTCTCCGGCCCGAAGTCGCGATGGCCGAGCGGCATGTGGAAGACTTTGCCCTTGCCGAACGTGCGGGTCCAGGCGATCGGCCAGGTCCCGCCGGCGTGGTCAACGGTGGCGAGGGGCTCGATTACGTCTTTCATCTGAAGGTTATAGTAAAGTTCATCCTTGATTTCAAAGTCCGAGAGTCCTTTGGTGATCGGCGACTTCGTATCGACGATCTTGACCGTGTAGGTGCCCTTCCTGACCTTGCTGTCGGGCAGGCCGACGTGGCTGAAGATGCCGCCGAGCATGTCACGCCATTCGGGGAGCCAGTCTTTGGCCGCGTTGTCGGCGGCGTGGATCGAGACGAAGCCGTGGCCGGCCTTCACCCAGTCGAGCAGGGCATGTTGCTGAGGCTCAGTGAACTTGAATTCATCGTCGCGGCGGTCGGCGGTCAATAGGATCAGGTCATACTTATTCAACGCGGGTGTTTCGAGGACGGCGGCGTCTTCGACGATCGTGACGCGGTAGTGGCCGGTGTCTTCCAGGGTTTTCGCCAGGTAGAATGCCTGTTCGCGATATCCGTGGTGCTCGCGCTGGCCGCCGGAGAGCAGCAGGACCTTCGCCCCGTTCGGATTCTTCTTCTGCGCGTGCGCGAGGCCCGGCATCGACCCGACGAGGGCGATGGCGGCAAGCGTGAGGACGAGGCGATTCGGCACGGCGGAGACTCCCGACTTGTGTTGAAAACTCGGCGAATTGACCCGGATATCGCATGGTAAGGCCCCTTCGGGCTGTCCGCAAGCAATCCCCTATTGGAGATGTCCCGATGCCCACGAAAACCACCCGATTCGGCCTGGCCGCCCTGTTGGCCGCCGCTGTCTCGACCCTCGCGGGGGCCGACGACGCGACCCAGACGATCCGGGCCGGTGAGCTGACATTCAAGGCCCCGACAACCTGGAAGAAAGAACGGCCGAAGTCGACCATGCGTCAGGCCCAGCTCAAGGTTGAGCCGGTTGAGGGCGACAAAGAGCCCGCCGAATTGGTGCTGTTCGCCTTCCCGAACGGGGCGGGAACGATCGAGGCAAATATCGATCGCTGGGAGTCGCAGTTCGTCGGGGCTGACGGCAAGACGCCCAAGGCCACGGTTGAGAAGAAGAAGGGCACGAATGTCGATGTGACCCGCGTCGAGATCTCCGGCCGGTTCGTCGCCTCCGTCCAGCCCGGCGCGGCCGAGAAGAACAACAAGCCCGACCAGCGGCTTCTGGGAGCGATCGTGCAGACGCCGCAAGCCGGCTACTTCTTCAAGATGGTCGGACCCGACAAGACCATGCTCGCCTCGAAAGCCGCGTTCGACGCCCTTATCGCCACGATTTCCAAGACCGACGAATGACGTTCAACACCCAGGGAGAGTGATCCATGCTGACACACGTTTTCGTTTCCGTGATCGCCCTCGCCTTCGCCGACTCCCCCGCGCCGAGCTTGCCTGCCGCGGCCATTGAGCCGGGATTCAAGTCTCTCTACCAGAAGGGGAACCCGCTCGAACAGGGATGGAAGCAGGTTGGACCGGGGAGGATTGTCGAGGAGTCTGACGGGGTGCTCATCACCTCGGGCGGGATGGGGATGCTCTGGTACGCCACGTCGCCGTTCGCCGACTTCACCTTGCGGGTTGACTACAAGCTCACGAAGGCGGGGAACAACTCAGGCGTGTTCGTCCGCTTCCCTGACCCGCCGAAAGACCCGTGGGACGCCGTGAAGACGGGCTACGAGATCCAGATCTGCGACGGGGCCGACCCTGAGCATCGCACCGGTGCTGTCTACAGTTTCAAGGCGGCCGAGAAGGCCCCGCCCTTGAGGACCGTCGGCGAGTGGAACACGTATGAAATCGCCGTGAAGGGGCAAGACTACACGATCTCGCTCAACGGTGAAGTCATCAACCACTACGTCGGATCGCGCGGTAAGACTGGATACATCGGCATCCAGAACCACGATGACGACTCGATCGTCCGGTTCCGCAACGTGCGGATCAAGACCGACTCGAAGGAGTAAACCGCAGACCCCTCGCCCTCCACCAAGACCTGGGAGGGCGAGGACTTCAGAGCTACTTCGGCGCGACGGCCGTCCCGGCCATCCGGTCGTTGAGATAGCGACCGGGGAAGAGGAACTCGTGGCCGACGTAGACGAACGGCAGGGCGAGGGCCAGAACCAGTCCGCCGTAGGAACGGATCGCGGCGTACTGGCTGGTCACCGGGATCAGTTCGAACATCGTGTCGAGGACGAGCAGCGGAATCCACCGGGTTGCCTCGCGCCAGGCGAGCCGGTATCGCGAGGGCCGTCGGCCGTTTGACTTGACCACGGTCACGCCGAAAATCAGGCCGCCCAGGCCGCCTCGGATCACGAACGCCAGCAAGACCCAGAGCAGCGACTGGAAGAGGAAGATGGTGTCGTAAAGTTCTTCGCTCGGCTCGCTCGGGTCCATGATCCGCTTGAAGTATGCCCAGACCAGCAGCGACGTGATGGTGACGGCGGGAAAGAGCCAGGTCTTGAGGGTCGCCGTGAGCAGGGTATAGGCCGCGTGGCCAATCCGTCGGCCCGGCGACTGGTCAGGATGGAGCTCGCGGGTGCGGTCGAGGTCAGACCGAAACTCGGAGATCGCGATGTAGGGCGTCTCCAGGCGACAGAGCCGTTCGAGCATCTCGATCGCGTGGCCGGGCACCGGGGCACCGACCGGGACTGGCGGCCCAGCGCTCGTCTCGGCCTTCGCGCTCAGAGCGCAGATCGCGACCCGTCGGAGCAGTTCGAGCGAACGGCCCTGGTCGGTGTCGTCAGTGATCTCATGCCGATCGCCGGAGATCGGGTCGAGGTCAGCGTCGATCAGGAGGACGCGGCCGTCGGGCTGGACCCAGACGCCGTCAAGGGCGAGCCGGTCGGGCAGCGTGCCGTCGTCGCAGGCGGCGTCCAGCTCGGCGGCAAGCGCCTCAAGCATCTCTCTCGCGGCGTGCCAGTCGAGCGGCCCTCGTATCCGCGTGACATCGGCAAGCGGGAGGCCATTGGGCGCGACGAAGGCGTCCCAGACCCAGCCGTCCTGCTCGCCCGAGTTAAGCCAGCGAGGGCGGGCGAGGCGGCCGACGTCGCACCGGGCGGCGGAGACGTGCGGGGTCGATAGAGGTCTGAGGATGATCCAGACCGTCCGCCCAAGGCCTGGATCTTCGCCGAGCAGGAGGCGACGCTCGGCCGTCCAGACGAGCGCCCCGTCGACATTGAAGGGGCCGACCGAGTCGGGCATGTCGTCGGGCCGGGAGACGTCGAGTTCGATCGGCGACGCCTCGGCCGGTCCGCGCCGGCCTCGTCTCCGCAGCCGCCTGGGAAGGCTGACGACCGCTGTTCGGCTCAGGATCTCGTGCAGGCCCCGCCAGCCGTTTGAAGCCCGAGCCGTCAGGAAGAGCAGCGGCACCGACGCAAGTTGGATCAGCAGCCCCACACCTAATGTCGACCGGAACGACCCGGTCGGTGAGATCAGGGCATAAGCCCTCGTTGGTACGATCACGATCGCGGCGAAGATCGACACCCTCGCCATCGCCTCGGCCCAGCCGGCGCGTCCGCCCTGGCTCACCGAGATCACCCGCAGGCCAAACAGTCGCTTGCCCGGCGTGGCCTGGCCAACGGCCTCGGACAGGGCGAAATAGGCAAACAAGATCAGCCCCGAATAGATCTCTCCCAGGCGGATGCCCCCGGTCGGCCTTATTCGTCCATAAGTCGAGATGAGCGTCTCGTAAACGAGGACGATCGGGATGAGCGTGATCCCCTTGTCGGTCACATAAGCCGCGATCCGCAGGCCGATCCGACCGAGCGTCACGCGACCGGGCAGGAACGGTTCGAGGGCCTCGCGGAACTCTTCGAGGTTGCGGTAACGACGCTTGCGGTCGCGTTCCAGGCCCCGAAGGACGACCTCATCGAGCGCCGACCAGACCTCCGGCCGAAGCGAGCGGACAGGTCGGGCCGACTCGGTGACGATCCGCGCCAGGGCCACCGTCGCGTCGTTCGCCTCGTGGGGCGGCTTGCCGGTCAGGAGGAAGAAGAGGGTCGCGGCGACCGAGTAGACGTCGCTCCGCTCGTCGATCACCTCCCCCTTGATCTGCTCAGGAGAGGCGTAGTGCGGCGTGCCGAGGAACGACCCGGTCCGGGTCAGGTTCGAGTCAGAGGCGACAAGCGACTTTGAGAGGCCGAAGTCGCCGATCTTGACGCGATCTTCGAGGTCAAGGAAGCAGTTGGACGGCTTGACATCGCGGTGGATCACCCCGAGCTTGTGCGCCTCTTCCAGCCCCTCGATCACGTCCATGATCTTGAGGACAGCCCCGGTCTGGGGGAGCGGCCCCTGCCTCTCGACGAGGTCTTTGAGGGTGTGCCCCGGCATCAGCTCCATGACGATATAGGGCCAGCCGTTGGCCTGGTCGGCGGCAAGGACGAAGACGCATCGGGGGTGCGCGATCGAACTGGCCAGCCGTCCTTCCTGCAAGAACCGCTCGACCGCCTGGGCCGACGCCGTGAACTCGGGGGCGATCAGCTTGAGCGCCACGCGACGGCCCGAGACCTCCTCCTCCGCTTCATGGACCGAGCCCATTCCCCCCTGCCCTAGCTTCCTTACCAGCCGATAACCGCCAATCGACTCGGGCAGCACGACCGGACTGCCTGGCGCAGAGCCCAAAGCAACGGTGGCCGACCCGCGATGAAAGTCGACCGTCGCGTCAGAACCAACCTCGGTCGCGACGGGGCCGCTCGCACTCGAACCTGGCAGGGCCTGGCCGCAGTACGCGCAGAAGGAGGGCCGTTCGCCCGAATAATCGATATTGCGGAAGCACCGCAGGCAGCTCAAGGCCATGTCGGGTCGTCCCATCCGAGATCAGTATCCCCGCGATTGATTCTACGGGAATCGGCCCGCCTTGCGAGGGGTTACGCCCGTCGACCGCGTCGAAGCCCCTCTCAACCTTGACAAGAGGATTGCCTCCGGTCGCGACTTTCTCTATGCTCGCGCTGTCATCGGTCGACGGTCTCCGCGATCGAGACGTCTCTATCCGAGGGCCTTCGGCATGCTCAATTCCCTCATTGCCTGCGCCCGATGCACCGAATCGAATCACCCCTCGACCCGGTTCTGCTCCAAGTGTGGCCTGCCGCTCGGCTCGATGCAGCCCGACGCGGGGGTGGGCTCCGATGCCCTCGGCACCTATGAGGCCCCCGAGCCCGCCGACCCCGACACCAGCCGCTCGATCCGCGACCTCGTCTCGCGTTGCGGCCTCGCGTCGACACCATCCGGGCACGGCTGGCGGGTCATCGTGCCGAGGCCGCTCGACCGTCGTCAGGCTGTCTACATCGGCTTCGTGGGGACCGATCACGAACAGCGGCCGATCCTCTCGCTGATCTCGATCTGTGGGCCAGCGACCGACCGCGACGCCCGGTTTCTGCTCAAGCTCAACGCCCGGATCGTTGAGGGGCACTTCGCGATCAAGACCCTCCGAGGCGAAGAATACTTCGTCGTCATCCAGAATATCGCCTCCGACCAGGCTGCCAAGGTTGACGCCGCAAACCTCGTCCGACGAATCGCCGAAGCCGCCGACGAATTCGAAGACCGCCTCTCACGCGGCCGTGACCTCTACTGACCCGGTGACATGTCGTAGATGGCGATGGTCTTGTCGTCGGTATAGGCCACGGGGACCAGCCGGTCGAGCCGGGAGAAATAGCCCACCGGACCCCAAGGCCCATACTGGAGCGACGCTGAGACCGCAACGTATCGGGTCGAGACTGTCAGCTCGGCGGGCATGTGCTGCGGGACCTGGTTGGCCGTGATCAGGAAGGTCTTGGCCCTGATGCCATACACCTTCGGATAGATATCTCCGAAGTAGAACAAGGTGAGCGACGGGAAGCCGTCCTGGATCTTCGCCAGCGAGATCAAGCCCTGGCCCCAGTCGAGATTCGAGTCGGCCAGGATGCGACGGCCACCGATCGGCCCGCCCGCTGCGACGTTAAAATACGTCAATTCGTGCGGGTGGATCGAGGCGACGGCAACCCCCTGACCGATCAGCCCGACGCCGAGAATCCACCTCCAGGCACCGCGACGCTCGGCCAGGGCGGAGACCCAGACGACCGCCAACGGAGCGAGCGGGAGTAGATATCGCAGCCCATAGTTCCGCTTCGACCCCACCATTGCGACCGCCAGGAACGCCGCGATCGCGAGCGGAAACAGCCAGTCTCGCCGAGTCGAGGAGAGACGGATCGCCGCCAACCCTCGCGCCGACAGCAGGAGCCAGCACGCCAGGGGCAGCTTCACCGCCAGGGCGACAGGGTAATAGAACCACCAGCCTGTCATCCGCCGCTCGCCCAGGAGATAGCTCGGCCCGCCGTTCTTCTGGTGCCGCATCTGTGTCGCAAACCCCACCCAATCCTGCGGGATCGGCGTCTCGACAAGCCGCGTGATGCTGCCCGGCACCGTCGGATGGTCGCCCACCCGTTCGCTGAGCGGAAGGAGAGCGAAGCCGGTCACCAGCAGGTTTACCGCGACCAGGATCAGGCCATAGCCAGCCATCCCGCCGACCACGGTCCGGGCGATCTTCAGAGGCCCGCGTTCACCGCTCCGCCAGAGGTCAATGACCCAGATCAGGGCCAGGATCGGGGGGATCAACACCGTGGTGAACTTGCACGAGAACGCCAGACCACCGACCGCCGCCCCGGCCGCGAAGGCCCGTCGACTGCCGGTCTCAAGGAACCGCCAAAACAGGAGGAACATCGCCGTCGTGCCTGCGACCAGCGGCGCTTCCATCGTGACGAGGGCACCGTGGGCGAGCAGGTTCGGGCTGAGCGTGAAGAGGATCGCCGCGATCGCCATCGCCCTCGGGCCATAGAGCCGACGGCTCCACCCCACGGTCAGGGCGAAGGTCAAGAGCCAAATCCAGAGCGAACAGATCCGGACCATCGGCAACAAAGTCGCCTGATTGGCGATGACGTCGTCGATCAGCCTGCCACGGCCGATCGCCCAGAAGACCAGACCGGCCTGAAGCTTGAAGAACGTCATCGGCGAGCCCATGCGGGCGATCCTGACGTTCTCACCGGTTCGCCACCACTCCGAGGCGATTTCGAGGTAGGCCGACTCGTCGTAAGTCGCCGAGCTGACGAGGGCCTGGTGGACCATCAGGCCAAGGCCCAACGTCCCTGAGCAGGCGACGACGATCCAACACCAACGAGGGGTCTTATAAGAACTTTCCATCGCGATCTCGCCGGGAGTTCCTGTGCCGGACCGGTTGACGGCAGGTGGCCTCGCCTACCCTAGGAGAGTCGAAGGATGAGGCGAGAGACGGACACCGCATCTTGCCAGTTCGGCGCAACCGGCTCTGACTGACAGACGGCGCGGTGGAAGTGGGCGTTGAGCAACTCGCCGGTCGACGGCTCGACGGCAAGGCGTTCGTCGTGCGTGCCTGTTGAGTCGGTCCAGACGACCCGGTCTGGCAATTCGAGCCAGGCCGCCCCTCGCTCGGCGAAGACTTGCAACCCGGGAGCGGGGAGGTGTTGCGCGGCCTCGCCCCAGACCCCTCGATGGTAGCGGGCGATCGTTAACTGGGCCAAGGCACCGTCAGGGAAGGCGACCGTCAGCGACTCGACGTCATGGTCTCGCGGACTCGCTCCAGCGACCATCACCCCCCCGGTGCCCTGGACAGAGATCGGCTCGGCCTGGAAGACGAACCGGCACCAGTCGAGGAGATAGGTCCCGGGATCGATCAGGAGCGGGGCGGGGGCAATCTGGCTCGACGGGCCAGGCTGGCCGTAGCGGTCGAACCCCGAGAGCCGCACCTGCCCGATCACGAGCCGGGGCGGGCCGAGCGAGGTTGCCAGAAGCTCGCGAAGCCGGAGCGTCGCGGGATAGAACCGGCGTGCGAATTCGGGAAAGAAGGTCGTCGGCGACGATCGAAAGTGGCTGTCGAGCCGCTCAACCACCTCGGGCTCTCGCGCTAGCGGCAAGGCGCAGTAGATCGGCTTGCCGCTCTGGGCCGCAAGCTCCAGCGCATGGAGGCCGAACCACTGTGGGCCGAGCAGATAGATGACATCGACGTCGTCGCGCCCGATCAGGTGAGAGAGCCCTTCGGCCGAGTCGCAGCCCAGGACATTGGCCTCAAGATCGGCCCGGCGGGCAACCTGGTCGTAAACGGCGGTGACGCGAAACCGGTCGGCCATCCGGGCAAGCGCCGGCCTGTGCCGGGCCTCCCAAAGGCGGCCGAGCCCGATCACCCCGACGCGGAGCCGGACCTGCTTCGTCGCCGCCAAAGCCCCCTCCCCCCAACCTTACCCGATCGTCCGCGGCCGCTCATCTTCCCCCCCGACATCGAGGCCTATCATCGCAGGGTGGGGAGATTTCGGCCACCCAACTTCCCCACGCAGGCCGCGAAGTCCGTATACTAAAGGGGTCCAGGAGGCCCCGCGACGGTCGTCGTCGAGTGTCGAGAGCGGGCCTCTCCCTGATCGAGTTCCTCAATGGCGACCGACTCGCTGCCGCCGGTTGGGCCTGAAATCGAAGCCGAAGCCGAGCCCGCCGTCGACTCGCATTCGGCGAACGAAGACGTTTACGGGCTCCACGGCGTCGACCTCCGGGAGAAGGCGCTACCGATCCGCCCCGGCGACCTCACCCGCCTCCTCCTCGCGCAGCCCGACCTCAGCGACAACGACCGTAGGCTGCTCGGCAAGTTCGGCCCCCGCCTCGGCTCGTTCTTCCACAACGAGTTCTATCAGCGGCTTCGCGACCTGAAAGAGACCTACGCCGCCCTCGACCCTGACTCTGACTACGCCCACATCGAAGGCCATAGCCGGGTTGCGACCGAGACCCTTGACGAGGAATTCCTCAAGCTTTTAGAGGCCACGCTCGAACGGGCCAACTACCACCGGCTTCGCAACGACGTGATCAAGGAGGCCATTGAGGCTCCCAACGAACTGGGGCTAAACTACGTCCCCGACTTCACGCTGTTCGAGCACCTGAAGGTCTACGCAAGGGGCTTCACGACGCTCACCCGCGTCTCGCGGAACCTCAAGTCCAAGTTTCGCAAGCGGACCGCCGTCCTTGACGCCTATCAGCGGCTGATCGTGATCCTCAAGTTCCGCGAGGGGATCAAGCCGGGACCGCACGTCCGCAGCGACGCCGTCTACTTGCGGATGTTCAAGGACGTGCCGCACGTCGATATGGAGATGCACCTCCCTGAGCAGGGGACGCGGGTCAAGATGCGCTGGGTCGACAAGGCCCAGATTGCCTCACCCCTGATGGTCGGCCTGCCGACAGTCGCCGCCAAGCTCCTGATCGCCGCGACCCTCTCCCCCGCTCTGCTCGGCACGGCCCTCTTCGCCCCCCTGAGCGCGGGGGTAAACTCCTTCTTCGGATTCCAGCGGGCGAAGCAGAAGCACCTCTCGCACATGATCCGCAACCTCTATTACCTCACCCTCGCCAACAACAGCAGCGTCCTTACCCGCCTGATCGACTCGGCCGAGGAGGAAGATTACAAGGAGACGCTCCTCTCTTACTTCTTCCTCTTGCAGCATCACGACCCTGATAGTGGACTCCAGCCCGAGGTGCTCGACGCCAAGATCGAGGCGTTCCTCAAGGGCGTGACCGGCTTCGAGATCAACTTCGAGATCGAAGACGCCCTGAGCAAGCTCTACCGGCTCGGACTTGCTGACCTCGGCACCGATGGCCGCATCCGCGTGACCCCGCTCGAAGAGGCGCTGGTCAACCTCGAACGGCGCTGGGCCAAGTCTTACCAGACGGGATAAGAACCGGCTCGGGTCTCTTATCCCTTGACGAATCCCGAGTGTTAAACAAGAATCCAAGGACAGTCCAGACTCGAACCGTCGCCCCCTCGCTTCCGTAGAAGAACTCGGCGAGCGGCGTCTCTATGACGCGCGAGATGCCGTCTGGCCCATTGCCCCGTGAGGGGCTACAATAACGGTGTAGGGAGCTGTCGAGCCGAGTCGAGACGACTGTCCCGCCTTCAAGCCCCGCCCCGACGCCCTCCCCGCCGTCTCAGGTGACGCATCCATGGCGAAGTCCCTCACGATCGAACGTCGCGGCTACATCGACCCATCTCGGCCGTTTGTGCTCCGGGCCTTGATGGCTGTCTACCGCTTCCTGGCCTCGGTGAAACTGGCAGTCATCAGCATCTCCTCGCTCGCCGCCACGCTCTGCTATGCGACCTGGTTCGAGAAAGCCCACGGTGGGCCTGCGACTCAGGAATATGTCTATCAGGGCGTCGGGTTCTCGATCTTGCTCGCATTCCTCGCGATCAACATCTTCTGCGCGGCGTCGATCCGCTACCCGTGGAAGCGCAGGCAGGCCGGATTCGTCGTCACGCACATCGGCCTGCTCACCCTGATCTTCGGCTCGTGGTGGGGCTTCAAATACTCCGACGAAGGCCGGGCAGGCGCTCCCGAGGGGGGCGTCATCGACAAACTTATCCGCGACCAAGACACGTTGGTCCGCATCAAGTCACTCGACCGCCAAGGTCAGCCGGAGGGAGAGTATGAACTCCCGTTCAAGGGCGGCCCGTTCAACTGGCCTGAGGGGCGTTGGCACTGGTGGCAGTCGCTCCTCGTCCGGATCGGGTTCGATAGCAAGACGTCCGACTGGCCCGAGGGACGCTACGAGGTTATCAGCAACCCGAAGCAGCCGTTCAAGGTCGCGGTCAAGGAGTACTATACCGCCGCGATGCCGAGGCATGTCCATATCGCGGGCGTCGACGGCACGCCAATGCTCAGGCTCCGGCCGATGATCAAGGCCCCCGGCAAGACGACGATGTCCGACGTTTTCGAGACGGGTGAGGAGCGCTGGTTCGTCATCCCCGCCCGGACAATGGGCTATCGCGTCTCGCGGAAGGCCGGCCCGGCGACCTTCGCTTTCCTCTATGTCGATAAGCCCGAACTGGTCGAAGACTTCCTCAACCCGCCCAAGAACCCCGGCACGCTCGGTGTCGCCCGACTGCGATATGTGGATAAGTCGAACAAGCCTCGGACCTATGAAGTACGGCTCGACGACACCAAGCCCGAGACACCATTCACGCTTCCCGACAGCGACCTGACCGTGACCCTCGTCGCCGTTGAGCAGAAGGCGACCGACCGGGACGAGTTCATCCAGGCCCTTGGCGACACCGAACTCAGGGTTGTCAAGTTCGACGTCCAGAAGGCAAACGGCCCGAAGATCACCCACGCCGGCTTCGCCGCTCAGCCGATGATCCCCGCCGTACTCGCGAGTGAGGAAGGTCAGAAGGCGGACAAGCCGCTGCTCTCGATCGGTTACTACCGGCCCCCCACTCTCGGGGGCGCGGGAATGGCGGGCAACTTCGGGGTCGTCGAGGTGATGGGCGATTCCGAGAACCGGCTCTACTATCGCGTCTTTGGTCGCGACGAGACCCCGACACCCCCTGGCGAGACCAAGACGCCGAAGACCGGTGTGCTCAAGGGGACGCCCGGCCCGCTCAGGCTCGACGACTCGATCACAGCGTTCGGCGGCAACCCGAACATGCCAATGACCTTGACCTTCTCCGCCGACCAATACCTCACCTCCGGCGAAGAGAAGACGATCTACGAACCCTACGAACTACCGATCGGCCAGCGCGGCAACGGACTCGCCGCAGCGCTTCTTGAGATGACCGTTGACGGCGAGACCAAGGAATTCTGGGTCCATCGCCCGCCTGGTCTGAACACAAAATTCGAGCCGGTCCGCTTCAAGTCGAAGGCGTTTGAGATGGCCTTTGACTGCGACCGCAAGCCGCTGCCCTTCAGCCTCAAACTGATTGACTTCGATGTCGACTTTGAGCCGGGGACGCAGCAAGCCACCAAGTTTGTCAGCCAAGTGGAGATGACCGACCAAGAGGTCGGGATCAAGAACAAGCCGATCACGATCTCGATGAACCAGCCGCTGACGCACCGCAAGCTCACGTTCTACCAGTCGAGCTACGAGCGACTGCGGGACGCGAACGGACGCGAGACCGGCGATTTCCAGTCGGTCTTCCAGGTCGGCTACGACGCGGGCCGGTTCCTCAAGTATCTCGGATGTGCCCTTGTCGTCCTGGGTGCATTCCTCCAGTTCTATATGAAGTCTGGGCTCTTCACCGACGGTGGCAAGCGTGACGATCAGAAGGCCGCCGACCGGGCCAGGCGTCTGCTCGAACGCAAGGGCAAGCCCCAGCCGTTGACGACGACCAAGCCGGTCAAGACGAAGAAGCGCAAGAACCAACATGATGATACCATCCTCTGACGACCTTCCCGATCACGCGACCCGACCGACCACAGCCTCGAGCCGGACGGGTCTCCATAGCCAGGAGCAGACGATGCGACGATTCGGGTGGTCTCTCTCCGGCACCGGCCTCGCCCTGGCTGCGATCCTCGCCCTCGGGGCGACGGTCTCGGTCTCGGCTGCGACCCCGAAGCCGAAGATCGAGACGTTCGGTAAAGGTGCTGCTTACAAGGCTCTCGCCCACTTCGCGGTAATGCACGAGGGTCGGATCAAGCCGCTTGATACCCTCGCCCGCGAAGAGATCAAGCAGATTTACGGCAGGGAACGGATCTGGCTGCTCGACCTTGACGACGAGGCCTACGCCTCGTGGGAGCCCGTCGCGGCCCTTCTGGACTGGTCGGCCCGGCCCGAATACTGGAACGATCAGGCGATCATCAAGGTCGAATATCTCCCGCTCAAGCGGTTCTTGCTTCACGGGGCCTCGAAGGCCTTCCTGAACGAGATCGCCGCCAAGACCTCGACTCCCGCCGCTGATCGGGACGCTCTCAAGAGGGTTGCCTCCGGTGAAGAGATCGGTGTCGCCGAGTTGGAGCTTCTGCTCCGATCGACCACCCTGCCTGCCGCCGAAGTTCTGGCCATCTCCCGACTCCACGCCAAGCTGGGAGAAGGCCATAAGTGGCTCTCCCCCCAGGAACTTGAAGACGCCGAGGTCAAGGGTAGCGACGGCAAGCCCGTCCCCTTCTTCCAGTGGATCGAGTCGATCGCCGAGCGGAACCGATCCGCCTCGATGATGCCCAGTGGTGAGGCCAAACTGACCGACATTGAGGAGAAGGGCTACGAGGCTGGGACCGCCTTCTCGCGATACCGGTCACTCCGCGACCGCGACATGACGCGGTTCCTGCCGCTCCTCGTGATGCCCCGGCCTTTCAATCAGGCCTACGTCGTCTACACCGGCGAGGCCCTCAAAAAGGCCCAGCTCAGCCGTGGCCGAGACCTCTCAAACTTCGACCTCGAAGCGGCGGTCGTCCTCACGAAGTATCTCGAAAACGTCCAGTCGAAGGACATCGCCGATCCCGGCACCGACTCCGCGTTTGACACCCGCTATGCCAAGTGGCTCAAGGAACGCTCGACCTGGGTCCCCTTGGTCATGCTCCTTGACGCCAAGCCCGAAGAGCTTGAGAAGGCGGGCTATCCGGTCGCCAAGGTCGAGGCGTTCCGCAAAGCGTTCCGCTCGATGGACCAAGCCGAGAAAGCCAGTCCCGGCCATGTCGACGAGGCCACGGCCAACGCCCTCGTCGTCGCCGAGCGTGACCTCGGCACGACGATCAATGAGAGCTATTTCCCGACCGAGGGAGACCTAAACCGCGAGGTCTCTTTCAACGCCACCGCCCCGTTCTGGTGGGCACCTTTGATCTATGGTTTGGGCACGGCACTCCTCGCCCTTAGCCTCACTGTTGGGTCGTTCCGCTCCTCGATCGTCTCCGGGATCCACAAGACGCTGTATCTCAGCGGGATGGTGGCGTTCGTCAGTGGGATCGGCCTCGAAATCTACGGCTTCTCCCAGCGAGTCCTGATTACGGGCTGGGCCCCGGTGACGGGGATGTACGAGACCGTAATCTGGGTCGGCCTCGTGACGGCCACGCTCGGACTGGCCCTCGAAATGATCTACCGGAAGACCTATGCCGCCCTGGCAGCGGCCGGAGTCGCGACCTTCGCGACCGCCCTCGCCGCGACCGTCCCCATGTTCGAAGCGCGTTCGCCTAAAGATGC
>JANXSY010000265.1 GCA_025356435.1 Isosphaeraceae bacterium
CCGCGACGCGAGACCGGGATGGGTTCGTTTGGCGCGATGATTGGTCGATGTCGGTTGGGTTCGCTCGGTCGAAAGGTTGTGCGGCATGCCCCCCCACCCTAGCCCTCCCCCACGGGGTGGGGAGGGGACCAGATTGGGTTCGCTCGGTCGAAGGTCGCGCGGGCCGCGGTTGGGTTGCCCTGAAAGTCCTAATTCTGGGTGATCTGCACAACCTCAGGGATGCCCGGCAATTCGTTCGGTCGACTCGCCGGCGTCGTCCCTGACCCAAGCTGGTCCGTGGCTCCGTTCGGTCGTCCGCCTTCCCCACGATGTTGGGTTCGTTTGGCGCGATCCCCACTCGGCCCGCCATTGGCTTCGCTCGGCGCGATCGCCGAAGTCGCCGATTGGGTTCGCTCGGTCAACCCGGCCTCCGGTCGATCCATCCTGAACCTCCCCCAGCCGCGGTGGGTTTGTTTGGTCGATCCTCCGCCACCCCAGATTGGCTTCGCTCGGCGCAATCGGGACTCGGCCCGCCATTGGCTTCGCTCGGCTCGATCGCCCCGGTTCTCAACAACAGCCTCATGTCGCGAATTGTCAAAGAGCCAAGAGATAGGATCGGGGTTTGGGCCTGGGTCGTCCCGGAAATCGCGAACGACCCAGTCAAGGAGTGGTGTTGATCGAGATTGCTTCCCGCCACAACGGCAAATCGTAGAGGGCGACGCGGTTTTGAGGACGTCGGCTCGCTTACAGACAGGTCGTCAAGATTTAGCCAGTGCGAACAGGCGATCATGACTGTCAATTCCTCCTTAACTAGAGGACGTAACACCAAACTATCAGTCTGGTTGACAAAAATTGCTTCCGAGCGCTTGACTCTTGATTGTCGCTGACCTGAGGACATCTTAGGTCAGCGATGTTTTAATCCCCATGTGGGTAAAGTCTTTCGCTTCACAAATCCTTCGTGACCTCGCTGACAGCCGACGGCGAGTCCTCTCCGACTGGCGAATTCACGTCATCGCTCGGCGAATCGCCCATGCGGATAACGCTCCGCTGCCCGATAAGAAGAAGGCCATAGCCATCCGGAGTGAGTTGGTTCAACGAGGAGACATCGTCTCTGTCGAGGGGATTGCCGACGTCTACGTCCTGAACGTCGCTTATGCGAACCTCCTCGAAGTCTCCGAGGAGCAGATCATCCAGGAGGCAAATCCCTGGGCCGTCTTCGGCTTCCTCACGGCGATGACCCATCACGGCCTCACCGACCTCGTCGCGCGTGACGTTTATGCCATCGCCATCAGGAATGGGGAGACTGGCGAACGTCTTCCGTTCGGGACGATGCCCGAAGACTGGGCGAACGGTTTTGACCTCCCGCGTCCAAAGCAACCGAAGGGGGTAAGGGATGTTTCCGTCAACTGGACTCAACTGTCTCAAGAGCCTGGCTTCGGAGTGATGGTCGGATACAGCTTCGGTCTTCCCATCTATCTCACCGACGTCGAGCGGACCCTCCTTGATGCCTTGAAGATGCCCGACAAGGCGGGTGGTATCGCGAAGGTGTTCCAGGCGTGGAGATCGGCCGACGGGATGGACGTCGGGAAGCTCGTCACTTACGCAGACAAATATGACAACAAAGTTCTCCGTCAACGTGTCGGCTTCTTGTTGGAGGGGCTCGGCCGCCCCCACCCTCGTCTCGACGAGTGGCGAGATGAACTCCAACGGGGCGGTTCGGTAAAGTTGGTCGCGAGCAGTCCTTACGCCGAAACCTACTCAGCCAAGTGGAACCTCTCCCTGAACGTCCCGCCCTCCGTGCTCGCGATCATCGAAGCGGATTAGAGCCAATTGGAAGCAGGAAGATTTCCGACCTTCGCCCTCGTCTCCCGGCTGAGTATCCCCGATTAATGTGCGAAAATGGGTGGACGCTCGACTCATTCGTGCCAGAGACGTGTGGAACATCGCTATCGCGTCCAGGCAGAACTCAATTCATCGATGACGAGCGAACGAAAATGAGCCTCGCCCCCTTTTGAGAAGAGGGAGAGGCTCTTATTTTCTGCCGGTGGGGTAAAGCCAACCGAGAGGGCAACGCGGCCGTCGTTGCCGAAGACTTCGACGGAGGCGCGATCGATGAGGATTTGCAGACGCACTCGGCCGTCGATTGGATCGAGGGGGGCGGAGATGTCGCCGCAGGAGAGTTTGTGGGTCTTGATGTCGTAGGTGATCGGCAGGCCACGGACGTTGAGGCCGGCTGTCCCCGACGCGCCGGGGTGGAGATCAAGGTGGATGGCGAAGAGGTCGCCCGAGAGGCCGGGGATGGGGTGGGTGGCGTCGAAGAGTTTCTCGTCGGGGAGCTTGTGGGTTCGCTTGCGGAGAGAGGCGAGTTCGTCGACGGGCTCGGCGAACATGCGGACGCCGTCGGTCGTGGTTCGGAGCGTGAGCTTGGTCGGGAAGGTCATCTGCTGGTTGAAGGGCATCCCGGGAAACTTCGTACCTTGCGCCCAACCGACCTGGATGCGTCGGCCGTCGGGCGTGTTGTTGTAGGTCTGCGCGGCGTAGAAGTTTCCGTACCAGAGTTGTTGCTTGGCCGTTCCCTTGTGAAACTTCTCGCCGTCAAACCGACCGAGCATGTAACGGCCGTCAGCGGCATAGAGGACCGATTGGAGGCGGTCGGGATTGCCGTCGATGGGCAGGACGAACAGGTCGGGACACTCGAAGAATCCATCAATTTTTGTGAGATATCCCCACGTCTTCAGATCATGCGAACTGTGGAATGCGACATCGCGTCGGCCGTCGGTCTCGTCGTAGACGGCCATGATCCAGCGCTTCGTTGACGTGTCCCAGAGGAGCTTCGGGTCGCGGCCGATGTGCTTGACGACGGGGTTGCCGGCGAACTCGGTCCAGGTCCGGCCCCGATCGGTGCTGCGGACGATGCACTCGCCCCGCCCGGTGCTGGTGAATGCGGCGACGAGCGCATTTTGATCAACGATCGCGCTGCCGGAGAAGGCCCAGTCGCCAAACTCGCGGGGATAGAGGGCGATCGGGAGTTCCCGCCAATGGACGAGGTCGGGGCTGATGGCGTGCCCCCAATGCATGTTGCCCCACTCACGTCCGTACGGGTTATGCTGATAGAAAAGATGATATTCCCCATCAAGATAGACGAGGCCGTTGGGGTCGTTGAGCCATCCGCGTCGCGATGTGAAGTGGAACTGCGGCCGGAGCGGCTCATGGTAGAGGCCGTCAGGGTCGGGCACGGTCTCGGCCCACGCGAGCGACGCGAGGCCTGTCGACCCCGCGACGGCGTCGGTCTCGACGACGATCGTCTTGCCCCGATAGTCGGCGAGGTCAGCGAAGACCGAAAAGTCGGGCTTGCCCTCGGCGAGTTCGATCTCAAATTCACGGATCGTCTTACCATCAACCGTGAATTTCATCCGCCGATTCGGAGCGCCATTTTTGACCGGTAGGTGAAGATAGCGGGCCGTCGCGACGGTCTCACGGCGGGCGGGCTCGGCCTCAAGGGTCTGGTCGGACTGAACGATCTGATCGACGTTGATGTGTCCCCAGCCGCCGCGACGGCTGTCAACGATCCGGATCGTCGCGTCTCGGCCCGCGAGGTCGGCGACTTTCCACGACTTCCAGGCCAGCCGTTCGGAGCCGCCCGGCCGGTCGTTCGGCCCCGTCGCAGTGCGGACGACTCGGCCGTCGACGATCAGGTCAACGCAGGTCTCGCCGGGAAACTTGCCGCCACCGACGAGGAGGTTGATCGCCTTCCGTTCGATCCGGAACGGTGGCGAGATGAGGGTTCCCATCGCGTCGTCGCCGCCGAGGAAGCTGTTGACCAGCCCTCTCCCCAACAAGCCTTCGACGGCCATCTGACCGGGCAGAGCCCCCCGCGCCGGGGCCGTGCCGAAGGCGGTGCCGGTCGCGACCCAGCCTCGGTAATCACCGCCCTCAAAGTCAGCGATCACAAGAGCATCGACCGACCCATCCGGCCGAGCGAAGGCCGTCGCGGCGAGGGCGAAGAACGTGACGAAGGCGCGAAGGCAGGCAAGTCGTGAATCGTTCATCGTGTAGCTCGATCCTCAGGGAGACCGCGAAAACCCACGATGAGCATACTCTCGAAGCGCAGCGCCGCAAGGGCCACGCGAGCGGGTTGTAAGACGCGGTCGTCCGACAATAGAGTACTTGAGTCAAACCTCGCGGTCGCCCCACAACGAGATGCCGGTACTCAACCTCCTCCATTACACCGACAAAGTCCGATGGAACGCGATCCGAGCCCAAAGAATCTGGCGATTCAAGGCCAGTCAACCGAAAGATCCAGACCGCCCGAAGACAACCTACGAACGCTCTATAAGCGGATACAAGTTCCCAAAACCAAGTAAGAATGTGTTTTTAAATCTAGTGAAACCGATGGGTTGACGCGACTCTTTGAAGGTCGTGGACGGGATAAGCGAATCTATTTCAGCCCGATTGATTACGAGGTCGCTGAAGGGCGACAGACGTATAGCGACTGGACCGAAACATGGTCGGAGGGTTCAAAATGATCGGCGGCATCGACATTCACATCCTGACTCGGGCTGGCGCTTTCGCGAGCGAGGTTTCTGTACGCGCCGTCAGGCAAAAGCGGCCTCTCGGTAAGTCTATGATAATTTGTTACAAAATCACATATCAATTTCGGTCGCGGGTCCGGTTGAAGCAATGGGCGAGTGCGCGCTCGGCCTGTTTCGGGCGGAGTGAGGCGAGGTCGAGGCCGGCGGGGTGGATCAAGACGTGATGGAAGAGGCGGCAGAGATTGATGCGTCGAAGGAAGCGGGCGGTCCAGGCTGCGTGATAGTCTCGCTGGATCGTCGCGTCGGCCGTCTCGGCCACGAGGGCACGCTGGACGAACGGGGCGAGAAGCTCCGCGCCCAGGAGCGCCATCGTCATGCCCTGTCCGCCCAGCGGATCGACCGTCCCCCGGCAGTCGCCCGCGTAGAGGATTCCGGGAATGCGAGGAGTCGCCGACTCGACGCGGACGTTCGCGACGGTCTTCCAGAGGCCGTGGGGACGGCTCGATTCCCAGAGCCGCGCGAGGGTTGGGTTGCGGGCGAAATCCTCGGTCGCGATCCGGTCGAGGTTTCCCCGGGCGCGGCGGGCCGACGACTCGGGCAGCAGGGCGCAGAGGTTTGTGAGCCCGCCCTCAACCTCGCAAGTGCCGACATATCCGCCGGGGATCAGGTGGAGTCCGACGGTGCCCTCGGGCTCAGCCTTCGAGCGGTCGACGACTTCGAGATGACGTTTGAGCCCGAAGAGGCGGGGACGGAACCAGCTTCGACCTCGGACCCGGCCGGTCTGGCGGACCAGGCTCGAATAGCGACCGTCGGCAGCGACAACGACTCTGGCTCGGATCTCGACCTGTCCGTCTTTCGGATGACGGCCGATCAGCCCGACGACGCGGTTTTCTGCTTCGATCGGGGCGACGATGCGTGTCGCTTCGATCACCGTGACGTTTGAGGCGCGGGCGGTCTCGATGAGGAGGTTGTCGAGTCGTGAGCGACTGATGCCGATCCCGGGCGGGCGGCCCTCGGGGGCGAACTCGGCGTCGATCACCCGGCCGCGAGGGGTCGTCAGGCGGACGCGGCGGATCGGATCGAATCCGAGGCGTTCGACGGCTGCAACGAGGCCCATCCGGTCGATGACGCCCCAGCACTCAGGGCTGAGGAATTCTCCGCAGAGCTTGTCGCGCGGGAAGGTGGCCGCGTCGATCAGGACGACGTTCGACCCGGCCCGCGCGAGTCGGATGGCGAGGGACGTCCCGGCCAGGCCAGCGCCGGCGATCGCGACATCGAAGTGGCGGCCCGGTTCGATCGACATGAATCCTCATCTTCGCGCCAGGGACAGATCACTCTGGATGTAGGCGCAGGAGGACGAGTCGGCAACTCGGATGCCGGTCAATGCGGAGGGGAAACGATCCGTTGACCGATCAGGGCAAGTTGAAACCCGATCGACGAGCGGACCGTCCAGGTGAAGTGGGTGAAGGGGCGGGCGAGATCGAGGAGTTCGGCCGGGGTGAATCCGCGAAGGACGGAGAGGGGACCATCGTAGCGGACGAGCCGATTTGCGGTGAAGACGCGGCTCCAGGCCACGAATCCCCAGTAGGCGAGCCAGTGGCGACGGATATCGAGGATGACCACCCGCCGACTCGCGACACGGGTCATTTCGGAGACCAGCTTGACGAGCGCAGGCCCGGAGAAGTGGTGGGCAAACTTGATCGCCGTGACGAGGTTGATCGAGGCGTCGGCGAACGGCAGGCGCGTGGCGTCGCCGAGGGCGGAATGCAGGCCGATTCGATTCGACTCGGCGGCGGCGATCGGGTCGCGATCGAGCGTGAGGACGACGCCGGGGATCGATCGTGCGGCTAGCTCAGACCGGATCGCGTCGGGTAGGTCGCCCGAGCCCGATCCGACGTCGAGGATCGAGAGCGGCGAGTCTGGGGCGGGTGGCTCGGCGAGGAATCGTCGAAGCTCGTGGAGGATCGTGCGACGGTTGCCGAGCTGGCGGTTGACCTTTTGGAGCACCCGATACGCCTCGGCGACCTCGGCCTCGGGAAGCCCGGGGGCGTCCATCAGTTCGGGGTCGTGACGGCGGGCCGGGGTCGGTGACCATCGGAGGAATGGGGAGGTCACTTCGGACGTCGCAAGGATTCGGGATCGCGGGGCTTCTCGGCCGAAGTGTAGGCCATCACGCCCAGGCCGATCACCCAGGCGGCGAAGAGACCGAGGGCGACATAGAACCGGGTCCGTACCGCTCCCATCGTCGAATATCCCTTCCGCCAATCAGGCGACGTCGTCGAGTGTCAGGGTGAAGTCGCGGACCAAGGTCTCTTCGAAATCGAAGACGTCGTCGAAGTCAGACCGCGAGTCGGCGGGGGTCTTTTCGAGGTCGCCTGAGGCGATGAGATTGTAGACGATCTCGCCGAGGTCAGAGGTCGAGCGGATGCCCCACTTTCTGAGGACCGCCTTCGCCATCAGGCCATACTGGCCGAGCGCCATAGCGCAGGCCCCCCGGCAGAGCTGCTGGCCGGTGACGTGATGCGAGACGGCTCCCCGCGCCCCCTTCGGCTTCGACCTCGCCCGCTTGTGGAGTCCCTTGGTGAACTCAATGGCGTCGAAGATGAAGAGATAGGCTTGGATGGAGTAGCGGGAGTCTCGGGCGAGCACCACCGCCAAGTCGTCGCGGAAGCTCATGGGCATGTTGTCCTTTCGCTCCGGACTCTCCGAACGGTCAATGTTCGGGGGGCCATGCCGGATCGACGCCGATCTCGCGCGGTAGTGCCAAAGACCGTTATCCAGTTGCGACAGGCCAGGGCCTCTCCCGTGCCGAGGATGGATAAAGGGACACGCCGACGGCGCTCTCCCCAATTTGTCCCTATGGTGCAGAATACCGGGGTTGCGCAGTTTTGAACAGGTCTTTCCGACATCCCAATCTTGACAATTCGATCGTCGCGAAGTGTCGACCTTGGACACACTGGTGGGTCAGAACAGTCCGTTCGCATGATGTTATTCGTCCCGACTCGTTCATAAGTACCGACCATGCCAATCGTCGGGCAGCTAGCTCTGACAATTATCAATGCGATTTGCGCCGGGATGGCCGTCTGTCGCAGGTGGACGTCGCCGGGCCTCCTCGATCGTGCCGTACGGCTGAAAGAATGGAATTGTGGTTCATAAAAACCAACGACGATTTGATGAGAATTGTTGCATTCTTGTCTAACGTTGCGAAATTGCGACTCCTCCGCTTCGGCAATATAGGGAGTTTTTACCGGCGCAACTTGTGTTCCGTTGAATTCATGATATTTTGTATCGTACCGATCTCCGGTGAATCGACTTCGATCCGCATAACCGGCATCCAAGATCGATGGCCGCTCTGAGAACGCAGGGCTTCGCGTCGGAGTCGGCCCGGAGACCCGGCCCGAAGGGTGCACCATGAACGAGGTCCTCCGCGAGTTCCTGCTCGAGACTGACGAGAGTCTGGCCCAGCTCGACATCGACCTGGTGACTCTGGAGAAGGAACCAAAGGAGCGTGAGACGCTTGCACGGGCGTTCCGTACCGTTCACACGGTCAAGGGGACTGCCGGTTTCCTCGGGTTCACGAAGCTGCAAGCGGTCGGCCACGCCTCCGAAAGCCTGCTCAGCCGACTGCGGGCCGGCGAGCTTGCCTTTAATGTCGATATCGCAACTACCCTACTGGGTGTGGTCGACGCCATCCGACAAATGCTTGCGTCGATCGAGCAGACCGAGGGCGAGGGCGACGGCGATTATTCCGCGCTGATCCAGTCGCTGGACCGATTGAAGATCGCGGGGAGCCTGGGCACGAACGCCGTGGCCGCTTCGACCCCCTCGGCCGCGACCCTGAATCTTCCGCTCGCCGGAAACGGAGTCGGCCGCCCCGAGCTGAGGGTCGCCGCACGACCGCCCGTCCGGGGTCCGGTCGCCCCTGCCCCTGCCGAGGAGCCGAGTCCTCCGCCCGCGCCGGCCCCTTCGATCATCGCGAGCGCCTCGACCCTGGCCGTGCCGCCCGCCGCCGTCTCGGAGTCGACGGAGACTCGCACCCCGGCCGTCTCTGACAGCGCCATCCGCGTGGACGTCGGGCTGCTCGACAAACTGATGACTCTCGTCGGCGAGCTGGTCCTGGCTCGGAACCAGATCATGCAATTCAGCACGACGCAGGAAGAGGCCGCCTTCCTGGGGACCGTGCAGCGGTTGAACCTGCTGACCACCGAGTTGCAGGCCAACGTCATGAAGACCCGGATGCAGCCGATCGGCAACATCTGGAGCAAGCTGCCGCGCGTCGTTCGCGACCTGGCGATCGCCTGCGGGAAGAGCGCACGCATCGAGCTGGAAGGACAGGAGACCGAGCTCGATAAGACGATTATCGAGGCGATCCGCGACCCACTCACCCACCTTTTACGCAACGCCATCGACCATGGCATGGAGACCCCCGAGGAGCGGGTCGCCCTCGGCAAGGCGGCCGAGGGGCGGGTGTCGCTGCACGCCTTCCACGAGGGGGGCAAGGTCATCATCGAGATCGCCGACGATGGCAAGGGGATCGACCCCAAGCGAGTCCGGGAGAAGGCGCTGCACGCCAAGCTCATCACCCCCGAGCAGGCCGACCGGCTCGTCGACCGTGAGCTCGTCAACCTCGTCTTCCTGCCGGGGTTCTCGACGGCGGAACGGGTGACGCACTTCTCCGGCCGGGGCGTCGGCATGGACGTGGTGCGGACCAACATCGAGAAGATCGGCGGAACGGTCGAGATCGAAAGCCGCCTCGGGCTCGGCACCACCACCAAGATGAAGATCCCGCTCACCCTGGCGATCATCCCGGCCCTGACCATCACCGTCGGACGCGACCGCTATGCGATCCCCCAGGTGAGCCTGCTCGAGCTCGTCCGGCTCGAAGGGGATCAGGCCCTGCGCCGGATCGAGCAGATCCACGGGGTCCCGGTTTATCGGCGTAGGGGTAGCCTCCTGCCGCTGGTCTACCTCAACCGCGTGCTTCAGGTTGAGTCGTCGCGAGGCGAAGGCGATGAGGTAAACATCGTTGTTCTTCAGGCCGACGACCGCCAGTTCGGGCTGATCGTCGACGCCATCCACGACACCGAGGAGATCGTGGTCAAGCCGCTCCAGAAGCAGCTCAAGGGCATCGCCGCCTTCTCGGGTGCGACCATCATGGGCGACGGAAGGGTGGCTCTGATCCTCGACGTTCTGGGAGTCGCCCAGATGTCCCACGTCATCACCGGGGCGCGTGAGCGAGCCCTCTCCGAGAAGCCGGCCGGGCGGGCCGAGCCCGAGGGCGACCGCCAGACCGTGCTCCTCTGCATCACGCGCGACGGCGGCCGGATCGCGATCCCACTGTCGCAGGTGGCCAGGCTGGAGGAGTTCCCGCGCTCCTCCTTCGAGAAGGCCGGCATGCAAGACGTGGTACAATACCGCGATGAGATCCTCCCGCTGATCGACGTCTGGCGCGTGCTTCACCGTGGCCGGCACGACGGGCTCAACGGGGATGCGGCCTCGCTCGGGCAGGCAGCCCGCCCCAGCGAGGACGACCCGTCTGTCCAGGTCGTCGTCTATTCGGGCAAGGGCCGGCGGGTCGGGCTGATCGTTGGCCAGATCCTCGACATCGTCGAAGAGACCCTCGTCTCCCGCTCCCGCGCCAACCGGCCGGGCGTCTTGTTCACGGCTGTGGTCCAGGGACGGGTCACGGAGTTCCTCGATATCGAGGGGATTATCGCTTCGGCCGATGCTGCGTCGTTCGACACGTCCCTTGTACTCTCCGCCGAGGCTTGAGCCGTGCCCAACCACCAGTTCTGCACGTTCTATGTCGACGGGCACTATTGCGGCCTGGACGTCCTTAAAGTCCAGGAGGTCATCCGCTACCAGGAGATGACGCGCGTGCCCCTCGCGCGCCCGGTGGTCCGGGGGCTGATCAATCTGCGCGGCCAGATCGTGACGGCAATCGACCTCCGCCGCCGCCTGGAGTTGACCGACCGACCCGCCGATCAGCTCCCCGTCAACGTCGTCGTCCACACCGACGACGGCGCGGTCAGCCTGCTGGTGGACGAGATCGGCGACGTGCTGGACGTCTCGGACCAGAACTTTGAATGCCCACCCGAGACTCTTCGAGGCACGGCGCGCGATCTGATCCGTGGTGCCTACAAGCTCGACGGCCGGCTGCTGCTCATCCTCGATACGGATCGCGCGGTGAACCTGTCGGGCGGGCCTCCGTGACCGACCAAAACATATTTGCGCCCTTCTTTACCTAACGATCCCCCCGACGAGGCGACATCATGGCGACGGTCACCCACAATAGCTCCGATCTCCCGCCGGCCGACCCCAAGACATCCGCGAGGAAGCCGCGAGTGGCCCCGGCGAAGGCCCCCCGGAATGTCGAGACGGCAAATCAACTCACCGCCCTCGACGTCGCCAACTTCAGGGGCCAGCTCGCCGCGATCGACAGGTCGCAGGCAGTGATCGAGTTTGACCTCGACGGCACAATCCTTGAGGCCAACGACAACTTCCTCCGCGTCGTGGGCTACTCCCTGGACGAGATCCGGGGCCGGCACCATTCGATGTTCGTTGACGAGGCGTCGCGTCAGAGCTACGAATACAAAGACTTCTGGACCCGGCTGGCGCGCGGAGAATACCAGTCCGCTGAGTACAAGCGGGTCGCCAAGGGGGGGCGAGAGGTCTGGATTCAGGGCACCTATACGCCGATCCTCGGCCTCGACGGCCGCCCGTTCAAGGTCGTCGGGTATGCGATCGACATCACCCGGCAGAAGCTCCAGAACGCCGACTATACCGGGCAGATCGCCGCGATCGGGAAGTCGCTAGCGGTGATCGAGTTCGACCTCGACGGCACGATCCTCTCGGCCAATGACCGATTCCTCCGCGTGGTGGGCTACACCCTGGAAGAGGTCCGGGGCCGGCACCATTCGATGTTCGTCGAGGAGGGCTACCGCCAGAGCCACGAATACCGGGAGTTCTGGGCGCGCCTGGCCCGAGGAGAGCATGAAGGCGGCGAGTATAAGCGGGTCGCCAAGGGGGGGCGGAGCATCTGGATCCAGGGCTCTTATAACCCGATCCTTGACCTCAACGGCCGCCCGTTCAAGATCGTGAAGTACTCCACCGAGATTACCGGCGACGTCGAAATGAGGAACGGGCTGCGGTCGCTGCTCGAACAGGTAGCGACGAATGCGAAGGCCCTCGGCAAGTCAGCGACCGACCTGACGGCGGTCAGCCAGCAGATGGCCGCGAACGCCGAGGAGACCGCGACGCAGGCCAACGTGGCCTCGGCTGCCGCCGAGCAGGTGAGCAAGAACGTCTCCACCGTGGCCACTGGTGCCGACGAGATGGGCGTGAGCATCCGCGAGATCGCCAAGAGCGCGAACGAGGCCGCCCGGGTGGCGACGTCCGCCGTCAGGGTGGCCGAGAAGACCAACGCCACCGTGGCGAAGCTGGGCGAGTCGAGCGCCGAGATCGGCAACGTCATCAAGGTCATCACGGGCATTGCCCAGCAGACGAATCTGCTGGCCCTGAACGCGACGATCGAGGCGGCCCGCGCGGGAGAGGCAGGCAAGGGCTTCGCCGTGGTCGCCAACGAGGTCAAAGAGCTGGCCAAGCAGACCGCCAAGGCGACCGAAGACATCAGTCGCAAGATCGAGGCGATCCAGTCCGACACCAAAGGCGCGGTCGAGGCGATCGGTCAGATCGGCAAGATCATCAACCAGATCAACGACATCCAGAACAACATCGCCAGCGCCGTCGAGGAGCAGACGGCCACGACCGCCGAGATCAGCCGGAACGTTGCCGAGGCGGCCAAGGGGAGTAACGAGATCGCTCAGAACATCACTGGCGTTGCCCAGGCCGCCCGGAGCACGACCGTTGGGGCGAGCAACACCAAAGACTCGGCCGACGGACTATCCCGCATGGCCCAGGAGCTTCAAGACCTCGTCGGCCGGTTCAAGGCATGATCCCGGGGCGAGTCGTTCGGATCGAGAGTCACCGTGGCGGGGGCAGCGTGGTCAGCACCGCCCCCACCCCCATAAGTACGAGGAGACGTTTATGTTGGCGCTGGTCATCGACGACTCCCGGGCGGTTCGGATCATCATCCGCAACATCCTGCGTGAGATGGGAACGGAGGTGATCGAGGCCGGTAACGGCCGCGAGGGGCTCGACCAGCTCCGGCAGAACCCCGATGTCGAGCTGATCCTGGTCGACTGGAATATGCCGGAGATGAACGGGCTCGACTTCATCCTCGCGGTCCGGTCGGACGCCTCGTACAAAGCGGTTCGGATCGTTATGGTGACGACCGAGACCGAGACCGCGCAGGTCTGCCGGGCGCTCGACGCCGGCGCGAACGAGTACGTCATGAAGCCGTTCAGCAAGGAGATCCTGGTCGCGAAGCTCAACCTTATGGATGCGTTCGGGGAATAACGTATGTCGAAGTTCCGCCTCTTGGTCGTCGACGACTCTGCTGTGTTCCGGCGTTTGGTGTCCGAGGAACTCTCCCGCGACCCCGATCTGGAGGTAGTTGGCACTGCCGCGAACGGTCGGATCGCCCTGGCCAAGCTCACCCAGTTGAATCCGGACCTGGTCATCCTGGACCTTGCGATGCCCGAGATGGACGGACTTGAGGCCCTGAAGGAGCTGCGCAAAACGCACCCACGGCTGCCTGTCATCATCTTCAGCTCACTGACCGAGCTCGGCGCAGAGGCGACCCTCGACGCGCTCTCACTTGGGGCGACTGACTACTTCACCAAGCCCTCAGACGTCGGGGGCCTCGACGCCTCGTTGCGGGTGATCCGAGAGCAACTCGTCCCCGAGATCAAGGCGCTCTGTGCCCCGCTGGGCCGCAAGACGACACCGGCCGCCGCGAGCCCCGTCCGCCCCGCCGACGATAAGTCCCCCGCGAGACGCGGCACGGTCCGGGTGCTGGCCGTTGGGTCATCGACCGGAGGCCCGAACGCCCTGGCCGAGGTCTTCATGCGGCTCCCGGCCGACATCCCCGTGCCGATCCTGATCGTCCAGCACATGCCGCCGGTATTCACCCGCTCGCTGGCCGAACGCTTGACGGCCCAGACGTCGATCCGATTCCAGGAGGCCACCTCGGGCTGCCTGCTCAACCCCGGCGAGGCGTGGATCGCACCCGGAGACCACCACATGACCGTCGTCCGCGACGGTGCCCAGTACCGCCTCCTGCTCAACCAGGACCCGCCAGAAAACTCCTGCCGGCCGGCAGTGGACGTGCTCTTTCGCTCCGTCGCCCATTGCTTCGGGGCCGACTCGCTGGCGGTGATCCTCACCGGGATGGGTCGTGACGGATTTCGGGGGTGTGAGGCGATCCGCGAGGTCGGCGGGCAAGTGCTGGTCCAGGACGAAGCCACGTCGGTGGTCTGGGGGATGCCCGGCTACGTCGTCCAGGCGGGACTGGCTGACTGCGTGGTTCCCCTGCCCATGATCGCCGCAGAGATCCTCGAGCGGGTCCGGGTCCGGGAGCCGAAACGATCGGTTTGAGATGGCGTTGAGATGCGGACGAATGGGCAGGGTCATCGCACGATCACAGGCGGTCCGTTCACGAACTCCCGATCGCGAAAACATTTGGCCAGATATTCAATGCCTATTATGAAAGTGCATATAATCGATTTGTGCCACAGGACTCATCTGTCGCCCGGAAGGTTTCCGGCGACAGCCCTCTATCAACATCGCGGGGACCGCTCCTCGATCCCCGGCCCTCGCTCCTCCCTGCGGAACGGCCTGACGCCATGACCGACCAGGATTTCGATTTCATCCGGAACCTCGTCCGCGAGCGCAGCGCGATCGTCCTTGAGGACGGCAAGCAATACCTCGTCGAGTCCCGGGTGGGTCCGATCGTGGAGGAGCTGGGGCTGGGGGCGATCGGGGGCCTCGTCAATCTCCTGCGCGAGCCGTCTTCGATCGGGCTCCAGCAGCGCGTCATCGAGGCGATGGTCACGACTGAGACGACGTTCTTCCGCGACGTGCACCCGTTCGAGACGCTCCGCAAGACCGTGATCCCAGAGCTGGTCCGGAAGCGGCAGGGCGAGCGCCGCCTGAACATCTGGTGCGCGGCCTGCTCGACCGGGCAGGAGCCGTACAGCCTCGCCCTGTTATTCCGAGACCATTTCGCCGACCTCGCGGGCTGGAAGATCAACATCCTGGCGACCGACCTCTCGCGTGACGTGCTGGCCCGCGCGAAGGCGGGGCGTTACAACCAGATCGAGGTCAATCGCGGCTTGCCCGCCTCGCTGCTGGTGAAGCACTTTCGCCAGCACGGCACATCCTGGCAGCTCCACGACGACGTGCGCGGCATGGTCGATTTCGAGGAGATGAACCTGATCAGGGCGTGGCCGCCGCTCCCGCGCATGGACCTGGTCTTCCTGCGGAACGTCATGATCTACTTCGACGTGGAGACGAAGAAATCGATCCTGGGCCGCATGGCCCGCATACTCCAACCCGACGGATACATGATCTTGGGCGGGGCGGAGACGACGCACAACCTCGACGGGTCGTATCAACGCGTCGAGCATCTTAAAACAGGCTTTTATCAACTGATCGGCTAATACGATCGACTCGGCGGTTCTGGCCCCGGCCGAGGCAGGAGGTGGATTTGGACATTCTGAAACGACGCGACGCTCAGCCGGTCCCACCCGACATCCACGAACAGCTCGTGGAACCGTTCATCGCGGCCGCGCGCATGACTCTCTCCGAGCTCGCGCAGACCGAACTGGCCGTCCGGACGACCTACCGGACCGCGACCCCCCGGACGTTCGGCGACATCTCCGCCCTGCTCGGCCTGACGATCGAGGGCGGCGAGATGCTCGTCCTGAGCTTCCCCGCGCAGACGGCGGCGGCGCTCGCCGGGCGGGTGCTGGCCGAAGTCATCCCGGAACCGGCCGACGACCTCGTCCGCGATTGCATGGGCGAGGTGGCCAACGTGATCGCCGGCCAGGCGAAGACGATGCTAGCCGAGACGCCTTACCAGTTGGTCCTCGCCACCCCCTCGATCGTGTCGGGCAGCGACATCGAGATCGGGGCGTGTCCGGGAATCGAGAGCCTCGTCGTGGTCTTCGGCAGCGACGCAGGAGATTTCGCGCTCCAGGTCTGCTTGCAGTGGCACGGGCCGAATGCGACGTCGCCCACAACGGTTGGCGAGCTTCCGGCTCGGGACGAACGGGCGGGATTCCCGTCACGGTAAGACTGTCTTGGCGGTATGACGTGAAATCCGTCGAGGAGCATCGGGATGATCGAGACCATCTCTCGCGAGGAATTCGTGCGGCAGGTGAGCGAGAGCGGGGTCCTGTCGAGGGCCGACTTGCGGACCTCAATTGACGAGCTTGGCGACGAGACCAACGTCTTAGACGCCGTCTCGCTCTCTCGAAACCTGGTCCGCTCTGGACGGTTAACGCCCTTCCAGTCCGAAGCCATCCTGAGCGGCCGATTGTCCGATCTGTGTATCGGCAATTATATCGTTCTCGATCGGCTCGGTGCCGGCGGCATGGGCACGGTCTTCAAGGCCCGCCACCGTCGCATGAAGCGGGTCGTCGCGCTCAAGGTCTTGTCGCGTGAGACTGCCGGTCAGAGCAACTTCGCTCAGCGATTCCAGCGTGAAGTCGAGACGATCGCCCAGTTCAGCCACCCCAACATCGTCATGGCCTTCGACGCCGACGAGGCCGAGAACGGCCTGTTCCTCGTGATGGAATTCGTCGACGGGAGCGACCTCGGCCACGAAGTCATGAACGGGGGGCGGCTCGCGACGAGAGACGCCGTGGACTGCATCCTCCAGGCCGCACGGGGGCTGGCCTACGCGCACGACCACGGTGTCGTCCACCGCGACGTCAAGCCGGCGAATCTGTTGCGCGACAAATCAGGCGTAGTCAAAGTGGCCGACCTCGGTCTCGCGCAACTCAGCACCTCCGAGACGAGTAGCGCTCACGGATCACTGACTCAGGCCGGCAGCATCCTCGGCACCGCCGACTACATGGCCCCCGAGCAGGCGCTGGACCCGACGGCGGTCGACCACCGTGTCGACGTCTACAGCCTGGGCTGCACGCTCTACTTCCTGCTGACGGGGCGCCCCCCCTACTCGGCCGGCTCGCTCATGGCCTTGCTGCTCAAGCACCGCGACGCCCCGATCGCGTCGCTTCGGGCAGCCCGGCCAGACGTGCCGACCGAGCTGGACCAACTCTATCGGCGAATGACGTCCAAGAGGCCCGAGGATCGGCATCCGACCATGGCCGACGTGGTCCAAGCCCTGGAAGCAGCGATCGGGTCGATGACCCTCTCCAACGAACGTCCCGGCAAACAGGCGGCGGCACCGATGGATGATCCCAACTTCGTTGGAACGGTGGCGATCGGCCCGATCTCAGGTTCGGGGGACGCGTCGCAGCCCTTGGACGTTTGCAACGTGGCTGACCTGACGGTCGTGTTGGTCGAGCCCTCCCGCGCCCAGGCGAGCATCGTACGAAAATACCTCAGGGAGCTGGGCATCGAGAACGTTCACGCCACCGATTCAGGCCGTCTGGCGATCCAGCTCGCGAAGGAGACGGGGGCCGACGTGATCCTCAGCGCCATGCATCTGGCAGACATGACCGGCTTGCGACTGGCCCAGGCCTTGCACGCCGACTCCGGCTGCACCCGTGTCGGCTTCGTGCTCGCTTCGAGCGATTCCGACGGCGGCGAGTCGAGCGAACTCATTGACGCCCCGCTGACCGTCCTGCTTCAGAAGCCGTTTGATTGCTACCGGCTAGCCCGGTCGCTCGCCCACGCCACGGGACGCCGTGCCTAGGAGACCCTGTGCTAAAGCCGCCACATATGTCGAAGTCATCGACATCCGCGCCGAGATTGCGGAGCGATTCTCGGTCAGAACGTCGTAGCCCGGCGACTTTGAGAGCATAGGACAATCTGTCGTTCCGCCCGGTACTTAGTGCTCGACGCGATCGTCGTCGTCGTGCCGCGTGGGCCGAGGCGTCGATTCAACGCTGAGGATTTCGTCCATTGCGACGACAACCCGGCGTCGATCTTCGAATTCCACGACCGCCTTACGTGCAAGGATCTCCAAGGCTAAAACCCGGCCCTGTCCCCTGGCCGTGACGACCCGCGCTCCGACGGGCGGCAATTCACGCTCGAGTTCTTGATAGGTGTCGAATTCGTAACGCAGGCAACACTTCAGCCGGCCGCATCGTCCTGAGATCTTCGAGGGGTCGAGCGTCGTCTTCTGGACCTTCGCCATCCGCATCGAGACGGGGGGCATCTTGGAGAGATGGGTATTGCAACAGACAGGCTTGCCGCAGTCGCCATAGTCGGCGAGGAGCTTGGCTTCGTCCCGCACGCCGATCTGTCGCATCTCGATGCGGGTCTGGAAGGCCCTGGCGAGTTCTTTGACCAGCTCGCGGAAGTCGACCCGCTTTTCGGAGAGATAGTAAAAGACCATCCGCTCGCCGCCGAGGACGACCTCGACGTCGATCAACTCCATCTGGAGCCGACGCTTGGCGATCATCTCGCGGCAGGTGGCCAACGCCTGGATCGATCGCTCGGCGAAGCGGGCCTCGGCGGCAAGGTCGTCGCCCGTAGCACCCCGGAGGATCTCGCCGCGGATCGGGTTTTCGAGGAAGAGCGCGGCGCGCTCGGTGGCCGGGCAGAGCACCTCGCCCAGCTCGACCCCCCTGTCGGTCCTGATGGCCACGCGCTCACCCCGGGGGTGCGAGTGCCCTTCTAATCCGACGAACTCGCCGAGGAATCGCATCTGACCGTAGCGGACGACAAAAGAGAGAGACATCAGGCCCATCCGGGCATTGGAACATCGCGAGGAGGTGAAAACCACCGACGTCTCGCCGGTCGGGGGTGGCCACCGCGTAGAGTGGCACCGTTCATCCGATGGCAGGTCAGTATAGCTAAACCGGTAACGACTGCCAGAGGGTTCGGGGATTTCTCGGATATCGCTCTCGATTTTGGTATTTCTCTCGGAGAAAATCTGGAGCCCGTTCTTCGCCCCAGAGGCGCGGAATCAAGTCGTCCGGGTGCGTAAGCCCCAGAACAAACCGCAGACCCGGAAACGATTCGAGCCCCGCAGGGGCGACATCGATTTAGGTGCGATGTCGCCCCTGCGGGGCTTCGGACGTTTGGATCGTGGCGGCCTCACCCTGACTGACGCCCGGGTCGAGTCGATTTTCCCGCTTCAGAGCTGGGGAGAAAAGGCTCGCACTACGACGGACCGGGACACAATCGGGAGAATCAAGAGCTATACCCAGATTTCTCACCGCTTCAGTAACCCTGACGGATCACCAGAACGGAGTTTTTCGACCCGAACCCCATGCAATTGCAGAGGGCGATCTTCGCTGAAGAGGGCCGCGCGACGTGCGGCACGTAGTCGAGGTCGCATTCGGGGTCGGGGGTGCCGAGGTTGATCGTGGGCGGGATGAACCCGGCGTTAAGCGAGAGCAAGGTGGCGACAACGCCCGCCGCGCCACATGCGCCCTGCGGGTGGCCGATCATGCTCTTGGTGCTCGACATCGGGATCGTCAATGCCGCACGGCCCAGTGAGCGCTTCATCACCGCAGTCTCGACGCGGTCGTTCAGCTCGGTGCCCGTGCCGTGGAGATTGACGTATTCGATCTGATCGGGCGCGAGACCAGCATCCGCCAGGGCCAATTCCACCGCGCGGACCGGCTCGTCGAGGTCGACGGCGAGCGCGACGCGGTGCCAGGCGTCGCAGGTGCTCGCATAGCCGAGGATCTCGCCGTAAATCGGTGCCCCACGGCTCAGCGCATGCTCAAGCTCTTCGAGCACGAGCATCCAGGCCCCTTCGCCGAGGACGAAGCCGTCGCGATCGCGGTCGAAAGGGCGGCTCGCGCGGGTGGGGTCCTCGTTCCAACGCCGGGACGTAATCTTCATCAGATCGAAACCGGTCATGATCCCGGGCGCGATCGGGGCATCAGCCCCGCCAGTGAGGACGATTGGCGTCTCGCCGTAGCGGATCTTCCTCGCCGCGTAGCCAATGGCGTCGGTGCTCGATGTGCAGCCGGTCGAGATGACGTGAGAAGGCCCTCGGAGGCCAAGTTGGATCGATATCTCTGAGGAGCTGTTGCCGTGGGTGCCCGCTGGCAGCGCAAAGACGTTGGCGCGTTCTGTGTGGCCCGAATAATAGTGGCCGTACATCGTCTCGATGAACTCGGCCCCACCCCCACCGGTGCCGAGCATCACGCCGATCTGGCGGCGGGTCGAGAGGTCGATCGTCGTGGGGTCGATCCCGGCATCTTCGAGCGCCTCTCGCGCCGCGATGATGGCGAGCGGGACCATCCGGCTCACGCGTTTGAGGTGCCTCTCCTCGATCGCGCGAGATAGATCGATGTCACGGACCACTCCGGCGACGCGGCTCTTGAGCTTCGTCGTGTCGAATCCGTCGATCGCGCTGATGCCGCTGCGCCCTTCGCGGTTCGCCGAGAGGAACGCCGCGCGATTGGGTCCATTCGGGCTGACCACGCCCAGGCCCGTCACGACGACACGACGAAGATCCAGAGAGGGCATGGGTATCACGATTCCTCGGGCCGGGAGGGAACGACGGATGTCTCCCGAGAGTTATAGGCATGACCACGCCCAAATTCCAAGGAACGGCGAGAGATTCCGCCGGGCCCGCTCCTTCTTGGCGATCGACTATCAGGAATGATACGCTATGCCGTTCGATACGACAGTTCGTATCGCGTTGCAACGGGCATTTCCCCCGGTCGGGTGATGGCCTCCTGCCCGACCCGGATTATCCGATTAGGATGAACCCAGCGATGCTGAGCGAAGAGCTTCTCAAATTGCTCGTCTGCCCGATGGGTAAGGCCCCGCTCACGCGAGAGGGGGAGACCCTCGTCTGTTCGCAGTGCGGGACGCGGTTTGCCATTAACGATGATATCCCGAACATGCTCATCGAAGAGGCCCAGCTTCCGGCGGGATGCGCCTCCCTTGGTGATCTCAATTGCGTGAAAAACGGGCAGGCGAAGGTCGACGTTACCGATTCGTGATGGATGGTCGGATCGGAAATGATCCAAGAGGGGTGCGGCCGATCCTCGCGGACCCGGCCGGATTTTTTCAGAGCGGAGTGGAGAGAGGGATGGGCGGAAGGGCAGAGATACAGGCGAGGCATTCGCGCAAAGTGACACGGCCGGGGGTTCGACCCCGGCCGTTTCGACATTCAGTCAGCTCGGCGCATCCGCATTCCGGCTGAAGCGTATGCGGCAAGACCGACCCTCGATGAGGGCAGGCCGCGATGGCGGCCAGAGATTCCGTAGGCGACGGTGAGGGGGTCGGCGCGAGAGGCTCCTCCGCGCGTTCGATGAGAACGCGTCGGTAGTCGGGCCTCGTTGCGGCGAGCTGGCAGAGCCTCGCGGCGCGCTCCCCGAGGCAAGACCCGACAACGACGGGGCAATGCGCGCATTTCATTCGCTTATCGTCACGATGCAGTTGGTGTTGCCGCCCGGATAGATGTAGCCGGTCGAGAGCAGGAAGGGATGGCACGTATTGCCGGGCTGGCCGATCGACCAGGAGTAGATCGAAGAGTCATGGAACGCCCCGCCGTACGCGCTTGGCAGGTAAACCCGGCTCAGCCGGAAGAAGATCGTGTCGCATTGGAGGTTGTAGCGATATCCGATCCCCGAGAAGTCGTCGACGAAGGTCGTGGTGCTGAGGAAGCAGTTCGCCCCAAGATTGAGGCCCGAGAGGTTGGCCGGCGTCGGGCCATACTGGATCACGCACGGTTGGAAGACGCCTTCGCACGGGCCAGAGACGCTCATGTGGAGGACAGTCGGGATAGTGACGCAGGCGCAACCCCGGATCGTCGCCCCCCCGTCGCCATTCCCCTTCGCCCCGAATCGTTCCGCCACCCAGCGGTTCCCGACGAAGCGGCAGACGAGATCGTCGTTGACGGCCGGTGCCTTGGGACCGATCACGCAGACGAGAACCGTGGTGGACGTGTCCGGCATTAAGGTCGCGAGATTCCCCTCGCCCTCGACCCCGAAGACTGCGACGGGATGGACGGAGTAATAGCGGTTCGTGCCGACGGGCAGGACGGGATTCGCCGTGACGCGGCCGACGAAGCTCGGGAACTGGCCCGGCCCTCGCCCCGTGGCCGGGCGCGTGGCATCGGCCGCGTCGCGACCCTGGCGGTATCGGATCGGAGAAAATAGGTCACGCATCGTAACGAAACACCCACCGGTTTCCGACGAAGGTCACGACGACGTTCGTCCCCTGGGGGGGGACCACGGCGCCCAGATTCAACGCAAAAAATGTCGACGTCTGAGCTGTGAAGATCGCCGGTCCCCCCTCGACTTCAGTGCCAAGCACGGCGACGGGCACGCAGGCGAAGAATTGACCGGCCCCGGCGGGATAGATCCCGAGCTTCGTGGTCTGGGCCACCAGACAGGGAGAGCCCACGTCCATGACGGCGGGAAGGACGCTCAACACGCCGGCGAGCGCGTTGTCCCGCACGCGGAGCCGTTTCGCCTCGTCGTAATGGCTCACGAAGAAACGCCCCGTTCGTCTGAGAGGTGGAGGATGGTCTGTTGCTTGCCGTCAAAGTCCCAGGTCAGCCCGACGACGGCCGGGTAGACCTCTCCTTCTTCGTTCGGGGCACCGGCGTTGGTCCGGAGCGACAGGCCACGACCCTGGATCGCACGGAGGCGGTCGCCGACCCGATAGGCCTCGGTGAATCGAGGGATCGTCACCGAACCAGCGACCTCGCCCGCCTCGGCGGCGAGTCGGCGCGAGTCGGCCTCGGCCTGAGCATCCTGGCTGTCGTCGCGATCGGTCACAAAAGCTGACGTCAGATTGAATTCGCTGTTCGGCGCGACGAGATGCTTGAAATAACGGTCACGCGCGTCGATCCGTCGGAGAACCTGGAACGTCGTCGGGCTCGAAGGTCGACGTTTGGCGGTCGCCGAGAGCACCTTGTCACCCTCGACGACGCAAGTGAGACGAAGCGCGAATCGTTTCCGCCCGGAAGTCGCCTGATCCTCAACCCCGCGCAAGACGCCCGACGGATAGGGGGCTCCGGAGACACCGGAGGCACCGATCGCCCAGCCGTTGGGATTCGCGACACTGATCCAGATCCCGAGCCGGTCGCGGAGGAGCGAAAAACCGCCGTGGATCGGCTGCCAGGTCCCTGTGCCGTTCCAGAGCGTGGGCTGCGGGCCGGTGTAGTCGGTCGAGATCGACAGCCGCGCGCGGAGGGGCTTCTGGTTCGAGTCGCGGGTGAACAGCTCTCCCAGCGGGACACGTCGACGGTTCGCGTAGGGCGTGGGGTGCGCCGGGTCGGTGCCGAACAGGCCCGCGAGCGAGGCGACTGTGGAGACGATTCGCGAACCCGACCAATCCCAGTGACCCTCGCCCGTCTCGTCGAAGACGTAGAGGCGATACCGATCGTGGTTCGTCGAAGAAAAGGCGGGGTTGCTGAGGTCAAACGCTCCGAGAGCCGTCGCATCCTGGGCGTCGGATGCCGAGATCGCGAAGCCCGGCGCGAGGATGAACGAGGCTTCGTAACGGATCAGCTCTGACTCGACCGAATAGGCGTTCACAACGCCGGTCATGTCGCGTGCCAGCCTGGCGGCGTTGATATTCGACTGTGCCGGGTCGAGCACGACGCCACGGGGCTGGAGGAACAGGTCTTTGGCGACGGCCGGCGAGCCGTCTTGGCGTCGGAAGAGGTCGAGCCGGGTCGAGGGCAGGCCGTCGTCTCCGGTTTCGAGTCGGAAGGCCATGCCGAATCCGTTCGGCCTCAAGAGATCTTCCAGCACATTCGGCCAGGCCTTGCCCGTGGCGGGATAGTCGGGCACGTCGAGGGGTCGGCTTCCGAACGTCGTCGGATCGCCTTGCTGGAGGGAAATCCCGTTCGTCGGCGACCGGCTATCGAGCAGCGAATCAATCTCTTCCCCGGGGGGATTCTGGACGTACGCCTGGTCGGGGTTCTTGTGGTAGCACAGGTAGCGGATGGCCTTGGGCAGCGTCCACATGCTCCGCACGTCGGGGTTGCGAAGCACGCCCGGATCAAGAAAGGTCGGGAAGAGGTTCCCGTTCTGATCCCGGGCCTCGGCACCCGGCGACGTCGCGTTGGGCTGACCCTGGGGGTTGAAGTACGTCACCAGGTCCGTCTCGACGTCGAGCCCAGCCTTAGGCGAGGCCGAGTCACGCATCAGGGCCCCGCCGATAGGCGTATCCCACTCGCGGACCGCGACTCCGAATGCGGAGAATGACACCCGTTCTTGCGAGGGTGCCAGGTCGAGTTCCGGCACCTGAGCGAAGCCGTCGAAGAGGAAGAGCGGCGACCCGTCGGGATAGAAGGTCATAACGACAAGCCGCTCGTCGTTCTGGACAACGCCCGCGAGGTTGCTGTCGACCGAGAGCGCCTGGTCGAATGACTGGGGGGCGTCGGGAGAATTCGAAGGGTCGAACACATAACGAAATCGGGCCACGCCGGGGTCGGCACCCTGGCGAGTCTGAATCGTCAGGACGCGGATATTCGGCAGAAGTTCGAATCGCCCGCCCCGGAACCGGAAGACTCCGACCGAGACGGAGGTCCGCCCGAGGGGGACGCCGCTGGCTTCGATCGATGCGGATGCGCTCATAAATGGTCTCGTCAGCTAGACATCAGGCCGTGGCGTTTGGATGTGGCGATCAGCGCGTCGACCTTTGCCACGATCGAGGCAAAATTATTGTTGATTGTCGCCCGCGAGAAGGCAGTCCCGACATCGACGACGGCGTCGGACGCCGTCCCCCCGGTGCCGTCGACCAGGGGGTTCAACCGGGGGGCCTGCGTGGCACCCGCGACGCCAAAGAATCCGATCGTCTGCGCAGTGGGATCGATCGCGACGACGGGTTGACCGCCCGCCGGGGCGACGATCTGGAGCGGTCCGCTGATCGTGTCACCGGCCTTCGCCACGAAGACGGTGTTCGCCCCGATCGACCGGTAGGCGATCCGGGCGTCGACGACCTGGAGGATCGCCGTCGGGCCAGTCTGCACCTTCGCGAGCTGAACGTAGGGCGTGCTCGGAAAGACGGGGCCGGAACTGGCAACGCCCGCGTCGGTGAGCCATACGCAGGCGGTTCCGTTCGATCCAAGCGTGAGGGAGGTCGCCCCAGCGAACGTCCCGAGCGATCCGTTGGCCGAGAGATAACTCCCCGCCGAAATCCGGCAATTGAGCGAGAGGCTCGGCGATTCCAGCGGAGTGACGGCCAGCCCCCCGACCGCGGCGAGGCCGTCGAGATAGTCGGCGTTGGCGTTCAGCGGCTGGTCCCACTGACGGTCGGCCGTGGAAGGTTTCTGGAGCCGGATGTTGGTCGTGTAGGTCGTAGCCATCACTATCACCCTTCGCTAGGACTGGGTTGCCAGGTCAATGTCGCGAGTCGGGTGACGGGCCCCGAATACTGGTAGGAGAGCCGGACGCCGCCTGCCGAACTCGAAGGAGGCAGCGGGGCTTCCTGGATCGTCACGCTGGCGAGTTGGCCCGTGCCTCGGGAGTTCCCCGCGCGGTCGTAGGTCACCACTGCGAACGACCAGACGCCCGATGCCAGGAACGCGCTTTCCCATTTATACGTCGATGCCGATCGGCCGAACCCACCGTCCCCGAACCCGCCCATCCCGAACCCGTCGCTGATCCAGCCCCCAGGATAGGCGGAGACGACCCCGAGAATCGTCGTGAAATCGACGGCGGCACCAGGGGCCGGCGAGCCATAGATCTGGAACCCTCGGACGTCGTTCAGGCCAGACGGGTCGAGGTATGTACCGCCCTTCCAGTTAAGCCGGGCGCGCGTGGTCAGGCCCGTTGCGGTGGGCCACTGAGTCGAGAAGTCGACCATCGACTCTTGGATGGCCACAGTGCCGACGTCGACCCAGATGTTCCTGCCCGATGCGCCCGGTGGGATCGGGATGTGGCAGCGTCGCGAACGGCCCGCCCAGGAGAGCCGACGGTCGACGTAGACCTGATAGCAGGCCCCCGGGGTCGAGGACGACCAGGTGACGAACAGCTCCGTCCCGTCCAGGTCGACCCGCACGTCCGAAATCGTATTCTGCGAAAACGCCATGCGGATCACTCGAGATGGAGGAATCGGGCCTGATACGAGCGAAAGAAGAGCCCTTGGGGCGACTGCCGGACGCGGCCGGTCGGCTGAAAGGTCTCGAGCCGCACGCTCGTCCAGGTGGTCCCGAGACTATCGACCAGGACGCGTGTCAGGCCGTCGGAGTAAGAACGAAATGCCGACTCGGCCGTCGCGAGCGCTCCGGGAGTGGGACCGAACAAAACCCCGGTGACTTCGGTCACGCGGCCGCGTGCCCCACCGTCGAGCGTCTCGAGCCCGCTGAGCCCGAAGAAGCTGTTGACCTGCTTCTCGCGGAGATGATCGGCCGTGCTCATGGTCACGGCTGTGCCGAAGATATTGACGCCGCCATAGGAAGGCATGCGGGATGAACCTCCGACCTCGATTAACGTTCGGGATAAATGGACCGGCCGCTCGCGACGAACGACGACTGCGGCGATTTCCTCAATTCGTCCAGGATCTGCTCCAAAAGCGCGTTCGTCCGGCCCATGTCCGCGCCGCCTTGGGTCTCATCGGAAGCCGATGCCCGATTGCGCGACGCGGACGCGTCGAGCGACGGATCAGCGAGATTCTGCACCGCTTTTTGATCAATGGATGGATCTGCGTTGCCGACATGCCGCAGATTGATCCCGATCGAGGTCGGCACTCCCGACGCTTCGCCGGACGGGGAACGGAGACTCGGCGACGAGCCCCACCCTTCACCGGCGGCCGTCACCCGGCTGCCGATCCCGCCCGAGCTGTCCGAGAGCGTCGGGGCGGAGACGGCCGATCGCGGCCCCTCGACCGTGGTCCGAGCCTCGGCCGACGGGCCGTCCCGGACGACCGCCCGCGTGTCGGCCCTGGTGAGGAGATCGGGTCTCAGGATTGGCCCCGGATGGCCGATCACGGGTTCAGACCGTTCAGGGCTCGACGGCGTGACCGAGTGCGATTCGATCGGCATCGCCACCGGGCCGGTCGATGGCTGAGAGCCTGTCTGATTTGCACCCGGATCGACCGACCCCCGATCCACGATTCCCGACCGATCGGCGAGCGTTCGTATCGGAGCCTGGCTTCGATCTGAGCTGTGAAGATACGTATCGCGTGTTGATTCCTCTCTTTGCCAATCGCTGCTCGGGAGGGGAGATTCGGCCGTCAGGCTCGCCTCTTGATCGGTCCGAGCTTGACGAGGCGTGTCACGAAGCTCGGGCGGTGGCGAGATGTTGCCCGCAACCCGATCGGCGACGGGAGCCCTCTCGATCGGAGCATGGTCCGAGCGGGAGGGAAGGCCCCGAATCAGCTCGTTGAGGACTTGCGAGAGCGACCCCGTACCCTGCTCCGCCTGGGGCGGGACCGGGGCGGCCGAGGGCGTGGGATCGCTCGGCTGTGTCGGTTCGATAGGGGGCCGAGAACGGTCGGGCGTGCTCGGCTCGCGAGACGACGGGGCTGGCTCTCGTCGAGCCACCTCGGGAGGATTGCCCGCTCGCGGCATGTCCAGCGCGGGGCCCCTCCGAGAACGATCGGACATCGAAACTCACCTTCCAAGGGATGGGGATAAATCGCTCCGATCAAAAATCGCCGGTAGGAGATTTCGAGCGATTCGTCCGAGGTCGGCTTCGTCGAGATCCAGGAGCCTCTCGGCATGCGAGACGTCGAGGTCATGGGCCGACCGGAGCAAGGCCACCAGGAACCGCCGGAACGCTTCGGCCTGTCCTTCCGCCCGACCTGAGCGGGACGCCTCGATGACCGCGTCCCAGCTCCTCTGGACCTCCAGCCGATAGCCGAACCCGTCGCCGAGCTCGATCCGGACGAGCGGACGCCCGAAGCCGTCGGTCTCGTGGATCACTGCGGGAAATCGCCTCCGCGACGGCAGAGCGAGGCCCCAGGAACGACCATCGGACAGCACGACTTCGAAAGCGGGCCGATCATCGCGGCGGGTCGATTCGGGAAGCACGGTGGACATCATTAGACGAGGCTCTCCAGCGACGCTTGCTCCTCGGCAGCGCGGCTCGCGTCAATGAACCGCGACGCGGGAATCGTGCGACTGGTTGCGACAAGGATGGAAAGGACGTTCGCAAGATCCGCAGGCCCGATCGTGGCGGGGACGATGCCGTTGGCGAGCAGGCTCGCGCGGACCCAGTCGGGATAGGTGCGCGACGACTCCGACGGGCCGAACAGGGCTTCGACGACCTTCGCGACAAGCTGTTCCTCTCCGTCCGCGTCGAGGTCGACGAGGTCGGCGAACTCGGCATCAGTGATGTCATAGTTTGCAAAGAGGAGCGTCCTCGCGGCCGACCAGACGTCGGTCAGGGCGACTTCTCCGCAGAGCGATGAGAGGTCAAACAGTTGGGCCAGTTCTCGATCGACGTCCGGCATCGTCAGGGTCGCGCCAGTCGACCGATAGCGGGGGACGGTGAGGAGCCATTCCGACCCGTCAGCGAGAAGCACGGCCAGCCCGGAAGCACGCGGCCTCCTTCTCAGAGGCTCACAGAGGTCACTCGTCGGTTTTGAGGTATCCGAGGCAGATGCCATCGCCACGGTCCTCCCATCGATAGCGCGACTCGCCGGAGCGCGGGCCAGAGCGGGGAAATTGGAGCGAATCGTCGGGATGGGCGGTGAGGAAATGTTCACCGCCCTGGAGCCGGACGAAGACCGGGCCGTGGCCGAGTAGCCCGCGAAACTCGGCCTGGAGCCGTTCGAGCCGCGCGGCGGCCGGCCCTACGCCGACGAAACCGATCGGTACTCGGACGGCATCAATGTCGCGGTCGCTCATCAGTTCGGTCCTCACGGGGCGACGCTGGTCGAGAGCGGATTTGTCACGCCGTCGCTTGAGAAGGCCGTGAGTGAGAGCGAGCCGTGGCCGAACTGCCGGTGAGAGCCCTTGACCGCGTTCGAGGCGATCACGGCATTCGACAGGGTATAGGTGATCGCGCCGCTGCCGCTGCCGTTCCTCGCGTCGTTGTGTGTCGCGACAAACGCGCCGACGGTGCCCACCGGATAGGAACGGATTGCCGCGAGGTCTGCGGCCTGGACCGTGATCGTTGGCTCGTTGAAATCGTTGACGACGGTCGTGTTGTATCGATCGCCGTCGCCCGCGAATTTCAAAAGGCTTCCGCCGCTGTCAATCGCGACCGACGTCACCCCCGTGATCGCGACCGGCGAGCCGCCGATCGGGGTGAAGCTGACACCGGTCCAGTTCAAGAATCGCTTGGTTGCCGACACGAGAGGTTGCTCCCTACGAGGCCGAGCTATTCGGATTGTTCATATAAGTAAACTCGCCATCAAGCCGAAGAATTTGCTCGGGATGGAGAGATCGGGGGTCATAACGACCGCGACGGATGCGGGTGAGGCCCGGCAGACAGCCGCCGAGGTCTGCTCCCTGGATCGCATCATGGACGGCGGCTTCAAGCCGCGCGAGACGATCGAACCGCGTGGAGGGCTCGTCGTCGCGAACGAGCAGCGAGAGGCTGAAATCAACCCGGCGCAGCAAGGAGGCGGGGTCTACGTCGTCGAACTCTTCCCACCCCTCCGGGACGAGCGAGACCAGAGGCCCCGTCGCCGAGTTGTGTCGGTCGCGATCGAACGAATTCTCGAAAAGAACACGCTCGAACGCCCCGGTGCTCCTCAGCAGGGCGAGCACGGCCTCGAAGGCGTCTCTGTCGCCGTAGGGCATCGAAGAGGCCACGAGTGGGGCTTGCGTCGCGACCAGGGGGGCGAAGAAGAAGGGGGAAAAATACGTCGGTGCATAGTAGCAAGATATCGCCATCTCTCCCCCTTTTAGGCGGGCAGCGACAGGTTGACCGACGTGCGATTGCCCGCATTATCGGTGGTGGCCGTGATCCGCGAGGTCGGCACATTGCCGCCGCGAATGACGATCGTCCCCGTGCCCGCCCCCGTGAGCACGCCGGCCGCCGCCGCGAGGATCGGCGTCAGTGCCTGCCTCGCGTTGATGCCGGTCTCGACGCCGATCGCATCGAGTCCGCTCGGGGATAGCGTATAGCCGGATTTGTCAGCGTTGGTGCCGACTGTGACCGGAGCCGAGACGCTCGCGACCGGACCACCGGCGTAGGTCGAGCGAGAGGAGAGCTTCGCGTCGAGGTTCTGCCCTAGGATGGCCCCCGCCGAGCCCGTGGGATAGGTGCCCGGAAGGCTGATCGCCCAGGGGTCGGAACCGCCCGATACCCCGGGGATGACCGTCGCGTCGTCGCCCGAATGCATGACACACGCGAGCTGTCCGACGACGACGCTGACCGACAGATCATGGATTGTGATCACGTAGTCGCCGTCGACAAACGTCGGTGTGTTGACGTTGGCCTTATAGCGGCCGACGAAGATCCCAGCATCTTCGGGAAGCGCGGCGATCGGCGTCGAGGGGCTGGCCTTGAACGTCGTATCGAAGTTGTCGAAAAATGAGCCGTCGGAGAGGCGTTCGATCGAGTAACCGAGGGTGGCACCGGTCGAGTGTTGGAAGCGGATACGCAACGCCATCGCTTGGCCTCAGGTATGAGAGAGGAACAGAGCGCCGACGCCGATAGAGGGAGCCGCGCCCCCGGCGGAGATCGCCTTGGTCGCGGGGAGGTCGGCCATCGCGATGACGTTTCCCCCAGTCGGCGAGTCGGCCACGAATACGCTGGCGATGGAGCCCCAGTTCGCCGTCGGTCCTGGGAAGATGATCGCCGTGGCGTTCGACTTGGTCCCCGACCCGGCGGTAGGGAAGTGGGCGAAGTCGTTCGGGACGGCGACGCGAGCGTACGAGCCACCCGAAGGCTCGACGGCCGTCCCCGACTTGGTGGCGGGGGTTTGCGAGAGCCCGAAATAGAGACTGACCGGAGGCGTCAGGGTGAGGGCACCGAAGAGTTGATCCAGCACTTTATTGTTCGCGTAGTCGGTCAAATACCCGGCCATGCTTAATCCTCAAGTGAGAGCTGCTGTGATGTAGCCGTGATTCATGACGTATCCCGCGATCGCGCCCGGCCCCGACGAGACAGGGTTCAGCCCGACCCACACGGGAGGGGTCGGCGATCCGAAACTTCCGGTCGCGGCGCAACGCCACTCGACGTACTGGCCGTTGGCGGGCGACCGCACTTCGAGCGAGTGCGCCCCCGCGTACCAGCTGTGAGACCGGGGCGGTGCCTTGTATCGCGTCTCGCGCACAAGGATGTTGCAGGCCGTCCCGTAGGTCGCCTCATGGACGACGCGCTGGGCCTCGCCGATGCCCACCACGTTCTTGACCTCGCCGTACCAGTTCGGACCGTCGACGTCGATCACCGAGCGGAACTGGTCGGTATAGGCCTGAAGGTTGTCGACGATCAAGGTCGCCTTGGGGAACGACGGGTCGACTTCCTTGAGCATGATGAGCGGCACGTTGCCGATCGACCCGAGATAGACGTCCTGGAGGCGGAGCGACGTCGAGGGCGAATAGGGGTGGCTCTCGCAATAGATCGCCGCGTGCAAATACGTGTTCCCCTCGTAGTCAACCGTGAGGTTGCGGAACGAGTAGTTACCGCCGTAATCGCCCGTGTGAATCTTGACGGTACTCTGGTTATAGAGCGGCGCGAACTCGACCGTGGAATTCTCCATGTCGACGTTGCAGCCCACGAACCGCATCGTCGCCCGGCCCGCCGACGCGAATGTGACGTCCCGCGCCCAGAGGATCTGGTCGAGGGCGAAGTAGCCTGAATCGCACCCGTCGAGGTAGCAATTCTCGAGTCGGATCGTGTAGTTCGCGCCGTTCGCAAGGCTGCCGATCGCGTGATAGGCGGCCGTCGAGCGGACGCCCGTGATCTTGAGGTCGATAACCTGGCCGATCGCGACGTTCTGCCCGTAAAGATTTCCACCGATCAAGCGAAGGTCGTGGAGCCCATTCAGGGCGATCCCTCCCGGCACGGTCTGCAACGAGTGGAGCAGGTAGGCCGATCCGCGACAGGTGTTGGCGGCGATCCCGCCCTGCACCGTCAGCAGGCGGCCTCCAGGCGGATCGGTGAAGATCAGGCAGCCGATCATCCCCGCGTCGAGTTCCGATGCCGGCGAGAATCGAGGGGTGAAGTAGCGATAGAGGTCGGTGATTGGCGTCGCGGGGTTGTCAACCCGTCGCTGGGGCTGCCCCGGGCCGTCGGTCCGGTATCGGATCGTCCGCGAGATGCAGAATCCGTAGAGGTTGAAGTCGAAGCCGCCAACGTTCCCCAAGCTCGGGCGATTGCCCCCCTGGTCTCCGATGAGAAGGGGATAATAATCGTTCTCGGCGAAGGTGAAGCCGGGCGCGAAGTCGATCCCGAGCGCGTTCG
>JANXSY010000026.1 GCA_025356435.1 Isosphaeraceae bacterium
GTCCGGATCTCCGCCGTGCTCGCCGCAGATCCCGACCTTCAGGTGCTCTCCGAACTTGTCCATCCGGGACTTACGACCCTTGGTGACACCCATCTCAACGAGCTGGCCGACACCGCTGACGTCGAGCGATTGGAAGGGGTCGATCGGGAGGATCTTGTGATCCACATAAGCCGGGACGAATGAGGCGATGTCGTCTCGGCTGAAGCCGAAGGTCATCTGCGTCAGGTCGTTGGTGCCGAAGGAGAAGAACTCTGCCTCTTCAGCGATCCGGTCGGCGGTGAGCGCGGCGCGGGGCACCTCGATCATGGTGCCGATCAGGTAGTCGACCTTCATCCCGGCCTGCGTGAAGACCTCGTTGGCGACCTCAATGGCCCGCTTCTTGAGGAAGGAGAGTTCCTCGACGGTGCCGACGAGCGGGATCATGATCTCGGGGAGGACGTTGATCCCCTTCTTCTTGACGTTGACGGCGGCCTCGATGATGGCCCGGACCTGCATGTCGGCGATCTCAGGGAACTTGATCGCCAGGCGACAGCCCCGGAGTCCGAGCATCGGGTTGGATTCGTGAAGCTGCTCGACCCGGTGGCGGACCTTCTCGACCGGCACGTTGAGCTGCTTCGCGACCTCAGCCTGGCCGGCGTCGTCGTGGGGCAGGAACTCGTGAAGCGGCGGGTCGAGGAGGCGGATCGTGACCGGCAGGCCGGCCATCGCCGTGAAGATCCCCTCGAAGTCGTCACGCTGGTAGGGTTCGAGGGCGTCGAGGGCGGCCTTGCGACCGGCCACGTCGTCGGCCAGGATCATCTTCCGCATGTCGACGATTCGCTGGCCTTCGAAGAACATATGCTCAGTCCGGCAAAGGCCGATGCCTTCAGCGCCGAACTCGCGGGCCTTGACGGCGTCCTTCGGGGCGTCGGCGTTGGTGCGGACCTTGAGGGTCCGGTGCTTGTCGGCCCAGCTCATGAACTCGGCGAAGTCGCCCGAGATGGTCGGGGCGACGGTCGGGACCTGGCCGACGATGACGTCGCCGGTGGTGCCGTTGATCGTGAGGAAGTCACCCGCCTTGATGATATGGCCGGCGATCGTGACGATACCCTTGGATTCGTCGATCCGGATCGCGTCACAACCGACGATGCAGGGCTTGCCCCAGCCTCGTGCGACGACGGCGGCGTGGCTCGCCTTGCCGCCGGTGGCCGTGAGGATGCCCTTGGCGAGGTGCATGCCCGCGACGTCTTCCGGGCTGGTCTCCTTGCGGACCAGGATGATCGAGTCGCCGGGGTGGGCCTCAGCGTGGGCGATGGCGGCCTCGGCCGAGAGGACGACTCTGCCCGAAGCCGCGCCCGGGCTGGCGGCGATGCCCCGAGCGATGGGGTTGATCTTGGCCTTGGGGTCGAGCTGGGGCAGAAGCAGGTGGTTCAGGCTGTCAGGATTGACCCGGTTGATCCCGGTGATCTCGTCGATCAGGCCCGTCTTGACCATCTCAACGGCGATCCGGACGGCAGCGGTTCCGGTCCGCTTTCCGGTCCGGGTCTGGAGCATGTAGAGCGTGCCGTCCTGGACGGTGAACTCGATGTCCTGCATCTCTTTATAGTGCAGTTCCAGCTTCTGACGGATGCCCATCAGTTGCGCGTAAACCTTCGGCATCTCGTCTTCGAGCCGGCTGATCGGCTCGGGGGTGCGGATGCCCGCGACGACGTCTTCGCCCTGGGCGTTGATGAGATAGTCGCCGTAGAAGACGTCTTCCCCGGTGTTCGGGTCGCGGGTGAAGGCGACACCGGTGCCCGAGGTGTTCCCCATGTTGCCGTAGACCATCGCCTGGACGTTGACGGCGGTGCCCTTCAGCTCGGTGATCCGCTCGATCCGGCGATACTCGATCGCCTTGTTCCCCATCCAGCTATTGAAGACGGCCATGATGGACGCCCAGAGCTGCTCCTTGGGGTCTTGCGGGAAGTCGGTGCCGACGTGCTGCTTGTAGACGGCCTTGTAGCGCTTGACCAGTTCTTTGAGGTCGTCGCCCGAGAGGTCGGTGTCGAGTTCGACGCCCCGCTCCGTCTTGAGGCTGGCGAGTTCGTGCTCAAAGTGCTCGTGCTCGACGCCCATCGCGGTCGAGCCGAACATGTCGATCAGTCGTCGGTAGCCGTCATAGGCGAACCGGGGGTTGCCAGTCCGCTTGGCGATCGCCTCGACCGAGATGTCGGAGAGGCCGAGGTTGAGGATCGTATTCATCATGCCCGGCATCGACAGGGCGGCACCTGACCGGACGGAGACGAGCAGGGGATTCTCGTGATCGCCGAGCTTCCCGCCGTAGTCCTTCTCGACCTGGGCGATGGCGGCTTCGACCTGCGGCCGGACGGCCTCGGGCATCTTGCGGCCGTTTTCGTAGTAGGCCGCGCAGACCTCAGTGGTGATCGTGAAACCGGGGGGGACAGGAATGCCGATGAGGCTCATTTCAGCCAGGTTGGCGCCTTTGCCGCCGAGCAGGCCCTTCATCTCGGACTTGCCTTCGGCCGTCCCGGCTCCGAACGAATAGACGTACTTTTGCGGATCGGACATCGGTCGTACAAGCTCCTGGACGCCTTGGAGCGCCAGAAAAGTGGAAAAAAGTCTGGGTCGCACGCGAACCTTCGCGCAGACACTGAGGCTTTGTCGTCAGTCCATGAAAGCGAAAAGGCTAACGTTTAGGCTCGCCCGCGTCAAGAACCTGCCTCGTTGTCTGCAGAGGTTCAACAGGCACAAATCGCGATTTGTGAGTCGATTAGGGCGTTTCGCATCACAAGTTGGGAAGACCTCGACTCCGATCCGCTCCGACGATCAATCGGCTCTTGGGATAGCGAGACCGCCAGTCGGCCCAGGGCTTGGGTGTGAGGGCTCCAATCCGCCGCAGGACGGCCCCTTTGCGGGCGCCCGCGACCGCCCGGAGGCTGGACTCATCTTCGACCCAGAGGCTCAACGTTCCCCGGTCGTAAAGGAGAGCCTTGAACGGCGACGGGCCAACGAGCGAGTAGCCGCTGACCCCCATCGTCACCCGACGCCCGTCGATCGTCGCCTCAAAGGCGGATACGGACGGGACTTCGGCGTCGGAAGGCTGCAAGGTGAGCAGGACGGCGGTCTCTTCGATAAGGTCGTTAATCACCAGCACTTTTTCGAGCACCCTCATCGGATAGACGGCTTGAATCCCGTTCAGCTCGATACCAACGACCGGTGCCGCGTCGGGTATTTTCTCCCAGAGCGTCCCCCCCGAGAACTCGATGACGGGGTAGTCAATCGCCTGGACGACGTCACGCCCGAGGGGATAGGTGATCTGGTCGACCGTGAAATCTCCCTTGGCCACCTCAAACCACTCGTGTTTGTCGATGTGCCAGCGCGACCAGAGGAAAGTGGAATCCCCCTCGTGATGGAACCAATTCTTGGGCTTCTGCGCGAAGTTGGGCCTGGGGTGGATGTTCACGTAGCCGATCACCGCGTTCTGTTTCGCCAGGGTTTCCTCGGATTGGAGGGACCGCCACTCGCGATAGAGGCCATATCCTTTCACGCCTACGAACGACGCGAGGACGCCGATCGCGGCGAGGGCGATGAGCTTGATCGCCCTTGATGCCCTCGGATGAGCCGCTGAGGTCTCAACGTGAGCCATGGACATCGGCTCCTTTTATGAGGAGGCTTGCCGAAGTGTGAGAGAATCCGGGTGCAGAATCAGCCCCTATATGACGCGCGCCGACATCATTGGCCAACGAATTCCTCGCCTATTGCGGCGGAATATTTGGGCACCAATGAAAAAGGCCCGGCCACTCAAAGTTGAGCGACCGGGCCTGCTTGGAATCATCGACTATCAATCCGGACTGAAGTCGATCAGGCGTTAGCCTTATCAAGCTGAGCCTTCTTGACGACTTCTTCCTGGATGGCGTTCGGCAGTTTCTGGTACTTGAGGAACTCCATGCTGAATGAGCCCTTGCCCTGGGTCATGCTTCTGAGTTCGTTCGAGTACCCGAACATCTCGGAGAGCGGAACCTCGGCGACGATGACCGCGAAGCCGGAACGATCCTCTGTGCCGAGGATCACGCCTCGCTTCGAGGAGATCTTGCCGGTGACGGGCCCCTGGAATTCAGTCGGGGTCTCGACTTCGACCTTCATGATCGGTTCGAGAAGGACGGGCTCAGCCTTCCGGAACGTCTCGCGGAAGCAGTCGCGGGCGCAGATCTGGAACGCCATGTCGGAGGAGTCGACGTCGTGGTACGAGCCGTCGGTGAGGACCATCTTGACGCCGAGAACTTCGTAACCGGCCACGGGTCCCTTGGCCAGCGAGTCGCGATACCCCTTCTCGACCGACGGGATATATTCGCTCGGGATTCGGCCGCCGGTGACCTTGTTCTCGAAGACGAACGACTCAAGGCTGCCCTCAGGCAGGGGCTCAAGAGTGCCAACGATGTGGGCGAACTGGCCCGAGCCGCCGGTCTGCTTGCGGTGCTTGTAGTTATAGGGCGTGATCTTCGTCGGAGCTTCGCGGTAGCTCACCTTCGGCATCCCGACCGTGCACTCGACCTTGTATTCGCGTTTGATGCGCTCGACATAGATCTCAAGGTGCAGCTCGCCCATTCCCGAGATGATCGTCTCGGAGGTCTCTTTGTCGACGTGAACGCGGAAGGTCGGGTCTTCCCGCATGAACCGATTCAGGGCCTTGGAGAGCTTGTCCTGGTCGGTCCGCTTGATCGGCGTGATTGCCAGGTCGATCACCGGCTCGGCCGCATAGATCGATTCGAGGGCGTAGTTATAGCCTTCGTCGCAGTAGGTGTCACCCGTGGCGCACTCGATCCCCATGGCGGCGACGATGTCGCCGGCACCGGCAAAGTCGATGTCTTCCTTCTCATCGGCGTGGACGCGAAGGATACGGCTGACCCGTTCTTTTCGCTTCTTACGCGAGTTGAAGTAAAACGTGCCCTTCTTGAGGGTGCCCTGGTAGATCCGCATGTAGGTGACCTGGCCGAACTGCTCTTCGACCAGCTTGAAAGCCATCGCGACGAGCGGCGCATCCGGATCGGCCGCGAGCGGCACTTCGACCATCCCGTTGTCGATCTCTTTGGCGAAGATATCGCGGTCGAGCGGGCTGGGAAGGTAGGCATTCACGGCGTCGAGAAGCTTCTGAACGCCCTTATTCTTGTAGGCCGAGCCCATCAAGACGGGGCAGATCTGGCTGGTGACGGTCGCTTCGCGGATCGTCTTGTGGATCAGATCGGCGGGGACTTCCTTCTCTTCGAGCAACAGTTCCATGATCGGGTCGGAGACCATCGAGAGCGCTTCGAGCATCGAGTGGCGAGCGGCCTCGGTGGCGTCGACGAGTTCGGCGGGGATCGGGGCGACGCGAACGTCCTCGCCCTTGTCACCGTCAAAATAGACGGCTTCGCGGGTGATGAGGTCGATCACGCCCTCGAAGCCGGACTCGGAACCGATCTGAATCTGGAGCGGCACGGTGTTGAGCCCGAGCTTGGACTTCAATAGCGTGATGACGTTGTTCGGATTAGCCCCGGTTCGGTCCATCTTGTTGATGAACGCGAGGCGCGGGACGTTATACCGCTTCATCTGGCGGTCGACCGTGATCGACTGCGACTGCACCCCGGCGACCGCGCAGAGGACGAGCACCGCGCCGTCGAGGACGCGGAGCGAACGCTCGACCTCGACCGTGAAGTCGACGTGCCCGGGGGTGTCAATGATGTTGATCTTCTTGTCGAGCCACTGGACCGTCGTCGCAGCGGAGGTGATTGTGATCCCCCGCTCCTTCTCCAGTTCCATGTGGTCCATCTTGGCGCCTTCGCCCTTCACTTCCTTGATCACATGGCTCTTGCCGGAGTAATAGAGCACCCGCTCGGTGAGCGTGGTCTTACCCGAGTCGATGTGGGCCGAAATCCCGATGTTGCGGACGTTGCGGAGGTCTTCCATTGGCAGTATCGTCTCGTCTCAAAGGGCGTTCAGCCCTCTGTCCCATGGGGATGCCGATAATCGACCGGGCTGGGGAAAGATCAGCCCGCCGTAACAGGGCGGGCTGAGAGAGTCTTAATGCGGGGCGAACCGTGGTCGGGACTGGTCTCAGTCCTAAAGGGTCGGTATGAGCGACATACGAAAACCCTGCGACGGTCCAGCGTAAGAAGACTATCATCCTAGCGATCGTGGCGCGCTGGTCAAGCCCGGTTCGCTTTGGCGTACCCAATAGTTTACGATCAAAGGCAAGATCCGCTTACGCGATTCTTCGAAAAGGGTCGTAAAAAACCGATCGCGTCGGCACCGCGCGTGTACGGCAATGAACTTTGGCGAAGGCCTCATCGCGAGCGACCGGAGCGGCCCAGGGAGTTGGCGGACCGAGTGCGATCCCCGCGGGAATACGTCCCGGATCCCCTCCGCTCTGACGAACTCACTAAGATGGATCGCCTGTGTCCGTAGAGATGGGATAAGAGATGACAGTCCGTAACCGGTGGTTTATATCGAGCGACAGCTTATCGATTTGCAAGTTTTCCTGAGAAATCTTTGCTACGGCCGACCGAATCTCTCATACTGAGGTCAATTCCCGGAGGGTTACGCCTCAGGTTGACTTCTCAGTGCATGGGTTGCTTCGATCTTCCTCTTGAATCCATCCTTCGGGAGACGACCCCCAAGCGTCGTCACCGTTTGCAGAAATCGATCCACGGCGTGTGAATGGGGAATTGGGTTCCCTGCTTCGGCCCTCGAGGAGAGCGGACCGATGATCGCAGAGCGGGACGTTCGTGCAGGGCTTCGCTCCGAGTTTCGGCCCGGCCGGCCGCTCATCGGTCCAATATTCCTTCTCCCTGGGGCACCCCAGTGGCTCTGGCTCCAACGGGAACGAGCCTTGCTCCTGTTTGGGTCGTTCGCGACATCATTGGGGGTCGGCCTCTTCGCCTGGGGGACCCAAATCGGACTCGCACTCCTGGTCTTTGCTTATATTACACACGTCGTTTCGGCCGCCGATGCGATCCGTCAGTGGTCGTTTCCCGGATTCAGCCGATGGATCCCGACCTGCTCGGCATCTGCCTGCCTCGCCGTCGGCTTTTACGGTCCGCTGCTACTTTTCGGTTCGACCTTCGCCTGGCCCGGCCTTCAAGGGATGGCAAACGCTGAGGGCTATCTGGTCAATCGTCTGGCCTATCAGTCGCTCGGGCCCGAAGCAGGGGACAGGATTTGGCTTCGCGGAGGTGGCGGGACGGGCGGCAGTCTGGCTGAGGTGGTCGCCAAACCCGGTCAGAGCGTCGAGTGGAACAATCGAGGGCTCAAGATTAATGGCCGCAGCGTGCCGCTGGTCCCCTTTCGACAGGGAGAAGCGCCGCTCGACTTGAAATTGCAGGTTCCCGAAGGCCGTCTCCTTGTCGCATTTCAGACGGGAGATCCTTACGTCTCTAAACTATGGGAATTCGTGCCGGTGGCGCGGGTCGAAGGCCGCGCCTGGGCGAAGTTGTATCCGATCTGGGATCGCTGTCTGCTGCCGTGAACGGAAATCGGAGAAGGGTCGCGACAGCGGAGCGATTCGCTGCTAAGCTAAGAACTTAATTCCACGTGACCAGAGGAATGTCCGCGCCTTCGTAGGCGACCCAACCGGAGCTTCCTCGGGGGACGTAGGTCGATCACGTGCCGTGAGTGGTGACGGATGGTTGTATGGACAGACTCTGGGCTCCCTGGCGAGTTCGTTATATTCAGGAAGCGAGCTCGGCGCCCCGCAACGCTCGAGATTGTTTCGTCTGCGATGCTCTCTCCGCCCAATCCGATCGCGAAAACCTACTCGCGTGGCGAGGTCCGAATGCCGCCGTTTTCCTGAACAAGTTTCCTTATAATAACGGCCACCTTCTCGTTGCACCGCTCGTCCATCGGGGGCGGCTTGAAGAGTTTGAAGGGTCGGAATTATTGGGGCCGCTGGGGACGTTGAAGTGGCTTGTCGGGGTTCTCGACCGGATGATGAAGCCGCAAGGCTATAATATCGGCTTGAACCTTGGGAAGGCGGCAGGAGCGGGATTGCCGGGGCATCTCCACTGGCACATCGTCCCTCGCTGGGACGGCGATACGAACTTCATGCCGGTGCTCGGAGAGACGAAAGTTATCGTTGAGAGTTTGCTTGACTTTTACGACAAACTCATCATCGAACTCGCGCGGTCGACTCCGAGCGACGTTTGACCGGATCCGAAGTCTCTCCTCCTTGATAAGTCACGAAGGCCTACTTCGTCGGTTCGTCTCGGGAAAATCGAGGTTTTATGTTGATTTGGTTCATAAGAGCGATCTTCATCCTGGTCGTGGCAAGTTACGGGGCCACCCTCTCCAAAGCCTCGGAGGGGACGACGACCTGGGTCCTCCTCTTCGGGGGTGTCTTGGTCTTCGCCGTGGCGGTTGTAATCTTCGACGTCGTCACGCCTCGCAAGAAGATTCAGACGATCTCGGGCGTTTACCTCGGGCTGATTGTGGGACTGATTTTGAGCCTGTTCATCCAGATCGCGATCGAGCCGTCCATCACAATGCTGACGGCCAACGAAAGCGTGCAGAAGGCGATCAAGGGCTTGCTCATGATTGTGATCTGTTACATTTGCGTAAGCACGATCCTTCAAACTAAAGACGATTTCCGATTCATCATCCCCTACATGGAATTTTCGAGAGAGATCAAGGGGAGTCGCCCCCTCGTCCTTGATACGTCCGTGGTGATCGATGGCCGGATCGCCGACGTTGCCGAGACTCGGGTCATTGACCAGCCGATTATCGTCCCTCGGTTCGTACTCCAGGAGCTACAGGGGATTGCAGATAGCTCCGACAAGCTCCGCCGAAATCGAGGCAGGCGGGGGCTGGACATCCTCAACAAGCTTCAGAAATCGACGGGCGTCGACGTGAAGATCCACGACTCGGACATCCCCGAGCTTGCGGGAATCCGCGAGGTCGATCAGAAACTCGTCGTGTTGGCGAAGCATCTTGGCGGTCGGGTCGTCACGAACGACTACAACCTGAACAAGATCGCGCGGCTCCAGGGAGTTGAGGTCATCAACCTCAACGACCTGGCCAACGCGATGAAGCCGATCGTCCTGCCCGGCGAAGGACTTGTCGTGAAATTGATCAAACGCGGTGAGGAGGCCGGTCAGGGGATCGGTTACCTCGACGACGGGACGATGGTCGTCGCCGAGCAAGGGCAGCATCATCTGGGCGAGACAATCCGCCTGACCGTGACGAGCGTCTTGCAGACCAGCGCGGGGCGGATGATCTTCGGGCGAATCGACTCGCTGGCCGGACCCGCCAGTCGGCCTCATTTGAACACCGTCCCTCAAGACAATCAGAGTCGGGTCGACGACTGACGATGTTCGGCTGAGACGTCAATCGAATGACGATTCGTCTCCAGCCGAGCCATCGTAGGGTGTCTTGCACCAGTGACAGACCAGGATCGCGCCACAGGCCTCGCAAGCGATAGGGACTTCAGTCCTTGACAGTGCATCGTAATGGGCCTGGTCGGGCGGCACGTAAGGGGTGAGGCACGCTTCGCATTCGAGCGGGCGATCGCAATAGGCGCACATCATGCTGAGGCTCCTGGCCTGCGTGAGATCGGGCGGCTCAGGTTGCCGCCTTCTCCGGCTTGAGACAGCGACCAATCTGACGGACCGCCTGGCGGAGCCGCTGTTCGTTCTCGATCAAGGCGAGCCGGAGGTAGCCTTCACCCATCTCGCCAAATCCACGACCGGGGCTGACTGCAACCTCAGCCTCTTCCAGCAGTTTCATGGCGAAGTCAATTGAGCCCATCCTGGACCGCCAAGGTTCTGGGATCGGTGCCCAGACGAACATGCTTGCCTTGGGAGATTCGACGTCCCATCCGAGCCGATTCAGGGCGTCGACCAGAACATCCCGGCGCATCTGATACTCGGCCACTTGCGCCAGCCGGCCCGGTTCGCCATGCCGGAGTGCGACGATCGCGGCGACCTGCACGGCCTGGAACAGGCCGTAATCGTAATAGCCCTTGATCGCCTTGAGAGCGCCGAGCATGTCGCGATTGCCCGCCGCGAAGCCGACCCGCCAACCGGCCATGTTATAGCCTTTGGACATCGTGGTGAATTCGCAACCGACATCGATCGCCCCTGGGACTGACAGGAAGCTTGGGACCTCGACGCCATCAAAGACAATGTCTCCGTACGCGAAGTCGCTGATGACGTGGAAGTGGAATCGCTTGGCCAGGGCGACAACCTCGCGGTAAAAGGCCTTGTCGACGATCGTGGTCGTGGGGTTGTGCGGGTAGTTGAGGATCAAGATCTTCGGCTTGGGGATGAGGCTCTCGCAGACGCGGACGACGTTGGCCAGGAACGCCTGCGGGTCGCGAACGTCGAGCGAGATCGCGTTGGCGGAGGCCAGGGCGACGGCGTGAACGTGGATCGGGAAGTACGGTGCGGGCACAAGAGCCGTATCACCAGGCCCGAGCAGGGCCAGGCACATGTGGCTGAAACCCTCCTTCGACCCGATCGTTGTCACGACCTCGCTGTCCGGGTCAAGCTTGACGCCGAACCGATTTTCGTACTTCGCCGCCACCTCGCGCCTGAGGTTATGCACGCCCGCCGCGACGGAATAGCGGTGATTCTTGAGGTCGTGGGCGGCCTCGCAGAGCTTGTCGATGACCCAGGGCTCCGGCGGGTCGGTCGGGTTACCCATCCCAAGGTCGATCACGTCGATCCCGGCCCGTCGCTTGCGATACTTCAGGTCGTTGATCTTGCCGAAGAGATAAGGCGGTAGGCCTCGGACGCGCGAAGCGACCTCAAGATCGAAATTCTCGGCCGTGTCGGGGTTGGAGGTGTGGTCGATCATCGCGGCGGAGATCCTGTCGGGCGTGACCTTGGGAAGGGCGTAAACGCATCGATTCTTCTACTATAACCCTTGAGAGTCCATCTGGCATCATCGCGTTGGTTTCACGCGAGCCCGTCTCTAAAAGTGTCGATACTGACTACGTCCACCGGGACGACCCGAAGATGTGACTTTTTTCCCGCTTGAACCGACACCAGGGCCTCGGGTCCGACTGGATCTCCAATAAACGAACGACCGGCACCGGGATTAGACCCGACGCCGGTCGTTCGTTGACGAAATCCAATCGCGAAGTCGTTCGGCTTAATTCTTCTGGCCGAAAGACTGCTTGACTCGCTCGGCCTGGCTAGCAACATCGGCCGGGACGCCCGATGGTGCCGTGTTCGGACGGATCGGCGCGGCCAGGTCATCCGATGTCGTGGCCGGGGCGGGAGCGTTGCCCGTCGTGGCTCGACCCGAACGGGCGGACGTGGTCGGAACCTCGCCGCCCATGAGCTTGATCTTGGTATCCTTCGCCGCAAGGAAGTCGGGGTGCTCTTCCTCGTTCGCGTCCTTGACCCGCCCGGTGAGGCGGTTATCGACGGCCGAACCCATGAGCAGATCGTTCATGAGTTTGGTCATCGCCTCCTGGAGCTTCACGTCGAACATCTGCTTGTGGAACATGGCGCGAAGGGTCGGGTCGTTCGCGTCATAGAGCTTGGCCGGGATGAGCGCCTCACGCTTGACGAGAACCCATGCCATTTCGTTGACCTGGATCGGACCGCTGACGTCGCCATCCTTCGGCTTGTGGGTCGGGTCGTTATCCTTGAGATTGCCGTCGACGAGCTGCTGGAAGGCCGCGTCGGAGACCGTCCGGGGATGGGCATGACGCGCGATCGGCTCGGGCAGGAGGCCGCCGAGTGCGGCGGTCGAGGTATCTTTTGAGTTCTCGCGGGCGCTCTTCTCGAAGCTGCCGGGGTTCTTCTTGAGTTCTTCCCAGAGGTCGATGGCCTTGCGCTGGTCGGTGGTCATGATGATCCGACACTGCATCTTCGCGCCGAAGTTTGCCTCCATCGCGTCCTTGAGGTCTTGCGGAGTGACCTGAACTCGCGGCGTGGCGAGCTTGCGGAGCGCGATCGACGGATAAATGATGTCGCGGGCGTACTGGACGGGGCTGATGCCTCGCTCTTTGTCGAGCGTGCGGAGCCAAACCTCCCGACTCACGCCGGCCATCCGCTGCGCGGTGTCTTCGATCTCCTGGTCGATCTCAGCCCCTGTGACCTCGATCTTGCCGGCCCGCATCGCCTGCTCGATCATGCGGCGGGCGATCAGCGTCTCAAGGATTTCTTTCCCTTTGCGGGCGACGCATTCGTCGGCGAGCTGCTGCCGAGTGATCACCTCTTTATTCACATAGGCGATCGGGTCGGTCGGGTTGACCGGGATGGCTTTCTCTTCGAAGTGGGGGGCGTCGTTCTGCGGGAGCCTCGTCGTCGGCTCGACCACTCCCTGGACAGGTGCAGCCGGTCTGGCCACCCCGCGCGCCGCCCGAGGCGACTGCGCCAGGAGCATCGCCGGGCTTACGAGAGACCCACATGCCGCCGCGGCGGCCAAGACTCGACCCAACATCCGACGGCGATCCGTGGCGATCATTGCCTGGTTCCTCCATAAACCTTCGGGGCCTGACGAAACCGGCTCAAGTTTCGTGGCGATTCGGCCGAGACCATAAATCCACGCCCGAGTTCGGTCAATGGCAATCGCGACTCAGGCGAGCCAGCTTTGCCGTACGTCTCTTTGCATCACTTCGACCCACAGGACCGATCGTGGATTAATGCAACCTCGGGTCGGTCGCCGCGAGGATGGCGCTGACGGCGTGCTGATTGAAGCCCTTGAACCCTTCGGCACGCTGGAGATTCTCGAGGTGACTTCCGATCGCACCCTCGGCCAGAAATTTGGCATGTTGATCGCGATCGATCCACCCCTCGGCGAGCAGTCGATCGGCTCGACGTTCGGAGACCTGCCATCGCTCGCCGGCGGTGAATGCCTGGCGGAGGAAAGGAAAGGTTGAGAATGGCTTCATCGTCTCGATCAACGACTCGCGGGCGAGGTCGTCGCGGAGGCTGTCGAAGTCGAATTGGGCTTCAAGGTGATGCATCCCGGCTTCGAGGATCGACTCGCCGTGGAGGCCGATCCAGAGCCCGACCGTGTTGGGCTGAAGAAGTTCGGGCAGGGTCTTGCGGGAGAAATCCAGACTCGCCTCATCGGGAGCCAGGTCGAGATCGGCGAAGATGACGATCCCCGTGGTCGGATGCTCGACGATCTGGGCCCCCCACCCAGCCTGTTCGCCCGCGTGAAAGCGCTCACGGGCGACGAAACCGAGTCGGCGGAACATCGCAATTAATCTTGGAAAGTATCGACGTGACGATCGGAACGTGTGGTGGTCGTGATTGGCCCAACCAAGTCCGAGACGGTCCTGGCGGGCCTTCTGGACAGTCGCCGCACGATTGCGTGAGGTCCAGTAATCGCGCTCGACCTCAAAAATGAGATGACACGCGAGGTCTGAACCCCCCGAGAGTTCGATCACCCGTTCCAGGGTCTTTTCGGTCGCGTCGAATCCCTCTCCATCGTCGTCGAACCGTCGCCGTCTCGTCTGCCAGACTTCTCTGGCCGCCAGCGCGTTGCGGGCAGAATGGGGGGCCATCCGACCCTCTCGCGCCATCTCGCCCGAGAAGGATTCGAACCCCAGATAGCCCCGCCGCTCGACGGCCGCAAAATCGGTCAGGCCTCCACGGAGCCGCCCGACCCGATAAGGGCCGAGGGGATAGCCCTCGATCGTCATGGCGAGATCATGGGCTTCGGAGAAGTCGGCGATCGACTCGACCTTGATCGCGATTTCGCGTACATCCGGGCCGTCTCCGACGACGACAACGAGCCTCGGGAACATCCCTCCCTCGTGCCCGTAGACGGGACTGGTTTGTCCATAGGTCTGGGCTTGTCGTTTGTAGCCCAATCCCGAGAGTTGGCGAGCGAGCCCGGGTTGGCCTGCGATGACGAGATGATCGACCCAATCCTTGAATCGAGTACTGGTCTCGCGGACCATCCGTTCGGCTAATCGGGACGCAAACGAACTGCCTTCGAGCGCCTTGAAGATGAGGCTATCGACAAAGGCTTCGGTTTCAGGCCATCGTTCCCACTGGAACGCGGCGGCAGAACGTTCGACGATGGCGGACATCAGCGCGACTCCGCTTCGATAGAGACAGAATGGGCATGACTGTGCTCGACCTCGATTGCCGAACTGATCGCGGCGTCGAGCAGGACGAGCCCGATTTCAACCTGCCGATTGGTGAGACACAATGGGGGACAGAACCGGATCGTACTCGGGCCACAAGGGAGCAAGAGCAGTCCGTGGTGGAACGCCTGCTGGATGATCTCGTCACGCAGGTCAGGGGCTGGTAATCCGTCGCGATGGATTTCCATGCCGATCATCAATCCCAATCCGCGAATCTCCTTGATGCAGGCGGAACGAGCGGCCAGGCCCTCAAGGCCCACGAAGAGTTGTCGGCCTCGAACCTCGGCGTTGCGGGCATACCGGGTCTGGACGAGATCCAACGTCACGAGCGCCGCCGCGCAGGCGACGGGGTTGCCGCCAAAGGTCGAGGCGTGGCTCCCGCTCGGCCAATCCATCACGTCCGCGCGGGCGATGATCGCGCCAAGCGGGAGTCCGTTGGCGATCCCCTTCGCAAGGCAGACGATATCGGCCGAAACTCCCCAATGCTCCGAGGCGAACATCCGACCCGTGCGACCGATGCCCGTCTGGACTTCGTCGAACACGAGCATAATTCCGTGAGCGTCGCACAGCCGGCGGAGGCCGGGCAGGAAATCCGGGGGCGGGACGATGTAGCCGCCTTCTCCCTGGATCGGCTCGACGAAGATCGCGGCGAGTTCATCGGGGGGACACGTTGTCTGCAACAAGGCTTTGACGCTGTCGATATCGCCATAGCGGGCATGGACGATCTCCGGGACGAGCGGCGCGAACCCCCGCCGGTGCATCGGTTTCGATCCGCTGAGCGACATCGCGCCATACGTTCGACCATGAAAGGCACCGAGGAAGGCGAGGGCGCGAACCCGCCCCGTGTGGCGTCGCGCCAGTTTCAACGCGGCCTCGATCGACTCTGCGCCGCTGTTCGTGAAGAAGACCCGCTTGGCCTCAGGACCGGGCGCGAGGCGGGCGAGCGTCTCGGCAAGCCTGATCTGCGGCGTGTAGTAGAAGTCGGTCCCGGACATGTGGATCAAGCGTTCCGACTGCCGATGGATCGCGCGGACCACTCTCGGATGGCTATGGCCGACCGCCGTGACCGCAATCCCGGCCGTCAGGTCGAGAAACCGGTTGCCGTCGAGGTCTTCGATCATTGCGCCTTTGGCTCGACGCACAACCAGAGGATAGATCCTCGTATACGAAGGAGACATCACAGCCGAGTCGCGGCGAATCCACTCGCTGGATCTGGGGCCGGGAAGCGGGCCGAGGATATGCGGATCGTCGCGATGGAGAGCGATCATAGACGCCTCCCTTTTCCGGGACGGCGGGGACTCGTAAGTGACCGGGTCCGGGACGATGATGGGCCGTCGAGATGGAAACGTTGGCTGGATAAGAGGGTCAATATGATTATTCGGACCGGCATCGATAAGGTCAAATTGATCGGGGTGGCACGATGATTCGGGCCGTTGTTGTTGGGTATGGGCTTGCCGGCCGGTCTATTCATATCCCGCTACTGCGTCGTCAACCGGCGATCCAGCTTCATGGGGTCGTCGCGCGTGATCCCAAAATCCGATCCGAGGCCACGGCGGTTGAAGGAGTCGTCGGCTATCCCGACCTCGCTTCGGCGGTTCGCGACCCGGACGTCGATCTCGTCATCATCGCGACTCCGCACGACAGCCACGCCGACCTCGCCGTCGAGGCGCTCCGAGGGGGCAAGCACTGCGTCGTTGATAAGGTGATGGCCCTTACACCCGCCGAGGCCGATCGGATGATCGCGGCGAGGGACGAATCGGGCACAATGCTTTCGGTCTTTCACAACCGGCGCTGGGACTGGGATTTCGTCACGATTCGCTCGTTGCTCGCGTCCGGGGCCTTGGGCCAGCCGATCCTGTTCGAGAGTTCGGTCTGCCGTTACGCCTCTCCGAAGACCTGGCGAGGCCGAGCGATCGCGGCGGGTACGATCTTGTTCGACTGGGGGGCGCATCTCATCGACCAGGCTCTTGGACTCGGACTCGGGCCGTGTCGAAGGCTCACGGCGTGGGTCACGCAGGCCCCCTGGCCCGGGGTCGACAGCGGCGGACATGGCAGGATTGTTCTCGAATTCGACAACGTCCTCTTCTGGATTGAGACGAGCCGTGTCTGCCGGCTCGACCGACCGAGGTGGTCGATTCTCGGGACCGACGGCGCGTTCGTCAAATACGGCATCGACCCCCAAGAAGTGGCCCTCCGATCGGGTAATCTCGACGCGGCGTCCGAGGCGGCAGGACACGTCGGCACGCTCGTCGTTGAACGCGACGGTGCCCGGGTCGAGACGCCAGTGGTCACCCTTCACGCAAGCTGGGACGGCTATTACGCCAATATCGTTGACCACCTGGAAAGCCGGGTCCCGCTCGCGGTCTCGGGCGAGGAGGGGCGTGAGGTCGTCCGAATCCTCGAAGCCGCTCAGATTTCGTCGGACACGCATCAGACTGTGGAGGGGCCGTGGGGGCGGGGAACCTAAGTTGTTACCGGTGTTCGGCCACAATTGGACACGCGACCGATCCTCGCAGGATTCGACAAGATGGTGTTTTGGGGGGCTGGGCAAAGCGACACTGGCGCGACATTTGCCCATAAGTATGACGTTGGCAACTCGCTTTTTCCTCGAAGGAGTTCGACAATGTCTCTGAGCAACACCTTGAGTGCCGCGAGTCGCGGTGTGGCCGCGCACGAACACGAGGAAGGGAAAATCACGAAGGCGATCGAGCATTACACGAGCCAGGTGCCGTCAGGTACTTACCTGAGCCTGGCCGTCGGGTCGCTCGGTCTTTCGCTGGCGCTCCGACTTCTCGGTAAGAAGCACGCGGCCACTTTCATCGGCCAGTGGGTCCCGACGATCCTGATCCTGGGTCTCTACAACAAGGTCGTGAAGGTCGAAGGCTCTGACTGATCGCCGGCTGGCAACGCGACATGACCGGGACGAATCGGATTTCCGCCGGGAATCCTGGCTCGTCTCGGTTTTGTCATTGAGTTCAATCGCGATCAGCGGCTATTGGGAGCGATCCAGAAAGGCAGAATCAGGTTTGGCGGAAAGATTGCGAGCAGGGGGGGCGATGCGCCGATAGAAAGATCTGTGAGGATTGAGCGGATCGAATGCCTCTCGTCGACCGCGACCGATTACTCGTTTGCCCATCGGTGGGGGATACTCGCGAATGGATCGGCCGGAACTCGAAAGCCCCGCGTCAGTGAGGCCTCCCCGCTCGATCCGGACCCATCTCGTCGGCGACGACGATTCGGGGCTCGCCGGGCTGGCCGGATGGTTGAAGGGTGAAGGCTACGAGGTGTCGAGGGGTCCGACGGGTTCACGGGTCGATCAAGGCCATTACCCCGCTTCGGTCCCACGTTCGACACGCTGGCTGGTCTACGCCCCCAGCGTTCCTCGCGAGCATTCGGACCGTCTGATCGCTCGCCGCGAAGGTATCGAAGAGACCTCCTATCCCGAAGTCCTCCGTGACGTGCTCAGCCGGAGACAAGGGATCGCGGTCGCGGGACGAAGGCAGGGACGACTGACCGCCGCGATGATCGGCTGGACACTCGCCCACGCCGGTCTCGACCCGACGATCTTGCTCCGAGGAGTCGTTCCGCAGCTGGGTGGTTTTGCGCTTGCGGGCCGGGGGCCGCATGCCGTGGTCGACGTGACCGGAGCACTCCACGATGCTCTCATCGGAGACTCTGGGCCGGAAATGGCCGTGATTCTCGACGTCGAGGGCCTCGGAGACCGGCAAGCCGGTGCCTTGCAGAGGCTTGCCGCGAGCGTCGGTCCTGCCGGATATGTGCTGACTCTCGCGGGCGATCCAGCCGTCGATCCGGCGCGATTCGAGGCGGGGACCTGCGTCGAATCGCTCTCGCTCGACTGTGAGAGTAGCTGGTGGGCGGCCGACTTGCGTGACCGTGAGGGACGGTTCCGATTCCGAGCCTTCCATCAGGGCCGGTTTGCCGCTGAGATCCAACTCTGCATTCCCGGCGAGATGGGGGTGTTGAGCGCCCTGGCTGCTCTCGCGGTTTGTGTTCGGCTTGAAGTGCCGATCCGGGCGATCAAAGAGGCCCTGGAAGACTTTGAGGGGATGGCTCGCATATTTGAGTCACGCGGAAGCTATCGAGGTGTTACCTTGATAGACGACGATTCGGGCGAACCGGCCGACGTGGCTCAGGCCATCGGGCTCGCCCGGACGATCTACGGTCGTCGGCGAATCTGGACGGTCTTTGCTCCGGTCGGCCCGCCGCGCAAGGAGACTGTCGCCGCCCTCGGGATGTGCGATAAGTTGGTCCTTTGGGACGCCTCGGTCGACTCCTGCGATTGGGCTGGTATGCTAGAGGGGACGGGGGTCGCCGCCCGTCGCGTTGAGAACCTCGACGAAGCTCTTGCCGAGCTGGATCGGCATCTCGAACCCGGCGACGTCTTGCTGACGCTCGGTGCCGGCGAAGTGGAAACGATAGCCGATGCATTCATTCGACGACTTCCGCTCCATCGTCAAGGCCGATGAGCCGCTTGCTCCGCTGACCTGGTTCCGACTCGGGGGGCCTGCCGCGTTCCTTGCGAGACCTCGGAACGTCGAAGAGGTAGTCGGGCTGCTCAATCGCGGCCGAGAACTTAACCTCCCCGTCCGGATCCTGAGTGGCGGTACGAACATCCTGGTCCGCGACGCCGGTTTCCCCGGGCTGGTCGTCCACCTGGAGAGTCCGGTCTTTTCCGACGTTTCGATCGTCGAGAATCGCGTCGTAGCCGGGGCGGCCGTCCCCTTAACAGCCCTCATTTCTCAGACCGCGCGGGCTGGCCTTGCCGGGCTCGAAGTGCTCACGGGCATTCCCGGGACGGTAGGAGGGTCGCTCCGGGGGAACTCGGGCGGCAGACAGGGGGCGATCGGAAACACGGTACAAAGGGCGACCGTACTGGACAACGCCGGTAAGATCCAGGTGAGGGAGCGCGACGAGATCGTCTTCGACTATCGGTCTTCGAACCTCGACGAACCGGTGATC